>JACMLR010000147.1 GCA_014379515.1 Chitinophagaceae bacterium | reverse complement strand
GTAGGTTCGGAAGGTAAACTTGGTGGCCAGGCAACGGTAGAAGGGGTAGGTGGTGTATGGAAAGATTTGACGGACTCTGTAAACGGGATGGCATCCAACCTTACCGGCCAGGTGCGAAACATCGCCGAGGTAACGACAGCTGTTGCAAAAGGTGACTTATCAAGAAAAATCACGGTTGACGTAAAAGGAGAGATCCTCGAGTTGAAAAATACCATCAACACAATGGTGGATCAGCTAAACGCATTCGGATCAGAGGTTACGCGTGTTGCGAGAGAAGTTGGGTCGGAAGGTAAGCTCGGCGGACAGGCCGACGTACCTGGAGTTGCAGGTACATGGAAAGATTTGACTGACTCCGTAAACCAAATGACCGGTAACCTTACCGCCCAGGTACGTAACATCGCGGAAGTAACAAAAGCGGTAGCGAGTGGTGACCTTTCTAAAACAGTTGCGATCGACGTTAAAGGGGAGATCCTCGATCTGAAGAATACTATCAACACGATGGTGGAGCAGTTGAACTCATTCGCATTCGAGGTAACACGTGTTGCGCGTGAAGTTGGTACTGAAGGTAAATTGGGAGGTCAGGCAGAAGTAAAAGGTGTTGCCGGTACCTGGAAGGATTTGACGGACAGTGTGAACATGATGGCATCTAACCTTACAAGCCAGGTGCGCGGTATTGCAAAAGTGGTAACAGCAGTTGCAACAGGTAACCTCAAACAAAAATTGACGATCGTATCACGAGGTGAGGTTGCTCAATTGATTGATACGATTAATGAAATGATTGATACGCTTGCGTTGTTTGCCGACCAGGTAACAACCGTAGCCAGAGAAGTTGGTGTTGAAGGAAAATTGGGTGGCCAGGCGAGTGTACCAGGTGCATCGGGTATATGGAAAAATCTTACTGATAACGTAAATCAGCTCGCTGAAAACTTAACAACGCAGGTACGTGCGATTTCCGAAGTAGCATCCGCTGTAACAAAAGGTGACTTGACGCGGAATATCGGGGTTGAAGCAAAAGGTGAGGTGGAAGGATTGAAAGATACCATCAACCAGATGATCACCAACCTTCGCGAAACGACGTTACAAAACCAGGAGCAAGACTGGTTAAAATCGAATCTTGCAAAATTTGGTCAGATGCTTCAAGGTCAAAGAGACTTGCAGGCCGTAACACAACGTACCCTCTCAGAACTTGCACAGGTTGTAAACGCACACTACGGTGCATTTTATATTCTTAAACAGGGAGAAGACGGTCAGCATCGCAAACTGAGTTTATTCTCCGCGTACGGTTATCGTTCTGATAAATCAATTCCAAAAGAATTTGAAATTGGTGAAGGCCTTGTTGGTCAGGTTGCGTTTGAGAAGGAACGTATCATGCTAAGCAATGTTCCTTCTAATTATATTAAAATAGGTTCGGCGCTTGGTAAAGCAAAGCCGGCTAACCTGATTATTCTTCCGGTGTTATTCGAGAACGATGTGAAAGCGGTTATTGAATTGGCATCACTCGATCGATTCAGTGAAACGCACCTTGTGTTCTTAAGCCAATTAACAGAAAGTATTGGTATCGTATTGAACACAATCGAAGCAAATAGCCGGACAGAAGGACTTCTTGCTCAGTCACAATCACTGGCCAGTGAGTTGAAAATTCAGCAGGAAGAGTTGCGTAGAACGAACGACGAGTTGCAGGATAAGGCGTTATTGCTAGTTAAGCAGAAAAACGAAGTGGAAGCGAAGAATAAAGAAGTTGAAGAAGCCCGTCGTTCACTGGAAGAAAAAGCGGAACAGTTAACGCTGACATCTAAGTATAAATCGGAGTTCCTGGCGAATATGTCGCATGAGCTTCGAACACCATTAAATAGTTTGTTGATTCTTGCTCAGCAATTGTATGAAAACGTTGATGGTAATTTGAATGAGAAGCAAATCCGCTACGCGAAAACAATTCACTCCTGTGGAGATGACCTGATTCAATTGATTAATGACATCCTCGATCTTTCTAAAATCGAATCAGGGTTTATCACTGCGAATATCCTTCCAGTACGATTTAATGAAATCACTTCATTTGTTGAAACAACGTTTAAGCCGATTTCTGAAGCGAAACATCTTCGTTTTACAATCGAAGGTGATGCAGGTTTGCCGGAAGGAATGGAAACGGATTTGCAGCGCTTAAACCAAATCCTGAAAAACCTTTTATCGAACTCTTTCAAGTTTACAGAGAAAGGTGAGGTAAAACTTGAGATTTATGAAGCGAAAACCAAGAACTGGAAAGCTGGAAACGCAAGTCTCGACAATGCTAAAAAAGTTGTAGCATTTGCGATTAGCGATACGGGTATTGGGATACCACTCGAAAAACAAAACATCATCTTCGAAGCCTTCCAACAAGCTGAGGGTTCAACCAGTCGGAAATATGGTGGTACCGGATTAGGACTTTCCATTAGTCGTGGTCTTGCAGAATTATTGGGAGGTAGTATCGAACTGGAAAGTGAAACAGGTCGTGGTAGTACATTCACATTGTTCCTGCCCGTAACGTCAAGCACTGGAAATATGACTGTGAAGGAATCAATATCTGCATATGTTTCCGGTGAAAGTTCCAAAGTCAGTGATATCGACAGACTATTAAACCGGATTACCAGTGATACAAGTGAATCGAAAAACCTGGATATCGTTAATGAAATGATTAACGAAACGGGAGATGACCGGAGTAATATTCAATCCGGAGATAAAGTGGTGCTGGTAGTGGAAGATGACTTACGATTTGGAAGAATCATAATGGAAAAGGCACACCAGGAGGGGTTGAAAGTTGTGATCGCAATAAACTACATTGAAGTCTTCGATTTCATCAATCGATTTACACCGGTTGCAATAACCCTCGATGTGAAATTGCCTGATACAAGTGGATGGCGAGTGCTTGAACTTGTCAGGAACGACTTCAACTACCGACATATTCCGGTGCATTTAATTTCAGGTGAAGAGAATCGCGTGCTGGCATTAAAACGCGGTGCAAGAAGTTTTCACATGAAGCCACTGGACAATGAATCGTTGGATGAACTGCTGCGTGATATTGTCAATTTCAATAGGAAAGAGGTTCGAAATGTGTTGATCGTGGAAGATAATGAGCTTGAATCTTCTCAAATTGCCAGGATGCTTCACGAAGACACGATTAATGTAACCATCGCTGATACAGGACAGAAAGCCTTGGAGATGATCGAGAAAAATAATGTCGACTGTATTATTCTCGACTATACTTTGCCGGATATTTCAGGGCCAGACCTGGTGAAAAAAGTAAATGAGTGCAAGCAAAAGCTGACTCCGGTGATTGTTTATTCAGCGAAAGATTTTAATAAATCTGAGATGAACCAATTAAACGGATCATCCAACCACGTACTGCTGAAAGGTGTTAATTCATTGGAACAATTACTGGAACAAACAATTCTACAACTTCACATCAATCCGAAGGATTTGTCGCGTGAGAAACTGAGTATTATTCAAAGTATTCGCAAAAAGCAGGATATCCTTACAGGGAAAAATATCCTGGTTGTGGATGATGATGTTCGGAATCTTTTTGCCCTCACAACAGTATTTGAGCGATATAATATTAATGCGATCACAGCAGAAAGCGGAGCAGAAGCAATTAGCATATTAAACGAACACCCGGGCATTGATATGGTTCTGATGGATATCATGATGCCGGAGATGGATGGTTATGAAACAATGCAGAAGATCAGGCGTGAGCATCGCAATAATTCATTGCCCATCATCGCTGTAACAGCAAAGGCAATGAAGGGTGACCGAGTCAAATGTATTGAAGCTGGTGCTTCGGATTACATAACAAAGCCATTGAAAATCGATCAATTGCTTTCATTAATGCGCGTTTGGTTTTTTAAATAAATGCTCAATAGCTGCATATGAATGAGAAGATTTTGCTCGTAGATGATCGTGAGGATAATATTCTTTCGCTGGAAGCGATCCTGGAACCTGATGGCTATCAATTAGTGAAAGCCAATTCGGGAAGCGAAGCATTGAAAATCCTGTTGAAGGAAATCGATTTTGCTTTAATTCTGATGGACGTAAAGATGCCTGTATTAAGCGGTTTTGAAACCGCTGCTCTTATTTATGAACGAGAACGGTTAAAACACATTCCAGTAATTTTTATTACGGCGAATAATTCCGGCGATGAGCATATCTACCAGGGTTACAAAGCTGGCGCGATCGATTTCATTCATAAACCACTCAACCCCGATTTACTTCGTGCTAAAGTTGCTGTATTTGCAGAACTGTATCGTAAAACTGAACGACTGCGAACACAGGAGAAGAAGTTAGTAGCGATCAATAAAAGCCTACAGACGGAAATCAAAGAGAAGAATGCATCGGAACAAAAGGTCCAGGAACTGAACCGGCAATTGATGAATAATATCACAAAGCTGGAAGAAACAAATAAAGACCTCGACAATTTCGTGTTCATGGCATCTCACGACATGCAGGAGCCGCTTCGAAAAATCCGCATGTTTGCAAATTATTTGTCGACCACCTATTCTCATTTATTAGATGAGCAGGGAAATAAATTTATAAGTCGCATTCAACTTTCTGGTGAAAGAATGCAACAACTGATCAATGATCTGTTGAGTTTCTCGAAAGTTTCCAAAGCCGACGAAACGTTTAATCAGACGGACCTCGCCGAATTAATGCGTGAAGTTGGTATTGAATTGCATGATATACTTGAAGAAAAGAAAGGTGAGCTTATCGTGGGGAGTTTACCCTCGTTGCCGGTTAATCCGAATTTAATCCGTTCCCTGTTTTACAATCTCATCCACAACTCGATAAAGTATAGCAAGAAGGACGTCCCACCTT
>JACMLR010000146.1 GCA_014379515.1 Chitinophagaceae bacterium | reverse complement strand
TCAGTGTATTGATTCAGGCATTTTTTGACGTAGAATATCTCTTTGAAGTAAGCGAGACTTCTTTCAATCCTCCCCCAAAAGTTAAAAGTGCCGTAATAAGGCTGACGAAGAAAAAGACGGATCTCGAAATGCGAAGCAAGAAAGACCTATTTGTTTTAGTGAAAGCTGCGTTTAATCAACGACGAAAGACACTTCGTAACGCAACCAAAAGTTTATTTCCGCCGGCGGAGGAAAGTGACGTCATTTTTAACAAGCGAGCAGAACAATTAAGTGTTGCTGATTTTGCAGCGCTGACATTTCGTATGAAATAATATTAATGAGAAAAGTTTTAATTACTGCTAAAGTCCATCCGTTTTTAATAAACCAGCTCGAAAAGCATGGTTATGTAGTAGTGAGTCATCCGCTGCTAAGCGATGAAGAGTTAAAAACGAATTTGCCTGATCTTGAGGGCCTGGTTATTACAACACGAAAGATTGATCGTCCAATGATTGATCTCGGCGTCAAGCTGAAATGGATTGGTCGATTGGGTAGCGGCATGGAACACATCGATGTGGCGCATGCTCAAACGAAAGGTATCGTTTGCGTTAGTAGCCCCGAGGGTAACCGAAATGCTGTTGCAGAGCAATCCCTCGCCGTGTTGCTAAGCTTGATGAATCGCGTAGTGAAAGGAATGAACGAGGTGAAGAACAATCAATGGTTGCGGGAGGAAAACAGGGGAACTGAGCTAAGCGGAAAAACTATAGGCATTGTCGGGTTTGGGAATACGGGTAGCCAGTTAGCAAAAATACTTGCGGGGTTTAATGTTACTATCCTTGCATATGATAAATACAGTTTTGGTTTTGGAGGTGGATATATAAAGGAAGCTAGCCTTGAACAATTGCAGCGGTATTCCGATGTTGTCAGTTTACATTTGCCACTCACGGATGAAACCAGGCATTTTGCAAGCGATGCATTTTTCAATTCACTTGCAGCTAAGCCATATTTCCTGAACGCATCAAGAGGAGGTGTTCACGACACAAATGCCATTATCAATGCACTTCGCGATAACAAAATATCGGGTGCGGGTCTCGATGTACTCGAGAACGAAAAACTGGATACTTACACCACCATCGAAAGAGAGCAATTAGATTGGTTATTAGCACATCCTCATGTTATCATAACGCCTCACATTGCTGGATACACGCATGAAGCTTTCCTTAATATGGCAAAGGTTCTTCTTGAGAAGTTAAAATTGTAAGTAGGTTCTACCCCTCGATTGCAAACATTACGTTAATCCCTTTAAGCTAATATAACTTTCATCACATCCATCCGTCCCATAGGTATAGTTCCTGTTTACAATACCTAAAAGATGTTTTATGAAACGAAATCTACTTTTGCTCCTGGCGCTTCCGTTAATCTTCGCAGCCTGTACAAAAACAGTTATTGTTCCTGAAGAACAAGAAAATTTGGTTGGAAGATGGCAGCTTTCTTATGCTGAAAAGCAAGGCAATCATGGCTCTCAAGAGTTTTATACCGGTTACGAAGAAGGCTATTTTTACTTTTATCAAAATGGCCAGGCCGAGTTCGATGATGGTTATGAAAGACTGACGGGTACCTGGGAATTGCGATGGGTGAACGATGGTTATTACGATTATAACGGTAATTACCAGTCTGGAAGTCGCCGGGTATTTAGATTGTATCTAAGCAATGGTCATAACGGGCATATTCTTGATTGGGATTTTGATGAGGGTTGGTTTAATAACCGGAACAATTTCACGGCGAGTTTCGATACATACAATTACACATATCGTTACTCTTTCATCCGTAGATAATTAATCGGGCCCGTAGGCGACAAGAAACATCGGCAGCGATTTGGATGATAAATTTTCTTATTTTTGCCCATATTAATGGCAACGCTTCAGGAATCGATCTGAGGCGTTGTTATTTTTTTCTGTTTATTCACGAACATACTAATTAAAAAAGGAGGTTGTTATGAGTGGCATATTGTATGTTACTAAGGAAACACTCGAGCAAATGAAAGCTGAGTTAATTCAGCTTAAAACGGTGGAGCGACCTGCTGCTTCCCGTGCAATTGCAGAAGCGCGTGAAAAAGGTGATTTAAAAGAAAATGCCGAGTATGATGCTGCAAAGGAGGCGCAAGGTATCCTTGAAGCGAAACTTAAAACATTGGAAAATGATCTCGCTGCTGCTCGCATTCTGGATGAAAGCAATGTTGATACGAGTAAAGTATCCATCTTAACAAAAGTGACGGTGACCAACCTAAATACGAAGAAGAAACTTACTTACCAGATCGTTTCTGAAAAAGAAGCAGACCTGAAAGTTTCCAAAATATCAATTACTTCTCCGATTGGTAAAGGCCTATTAGGGAAGGTGATTGGAGATGTAGCGGAAGTACAGGCACCTGCCGGTCTTCTGAAATTTAAAGTTGAAAATATAACCACCTAAGTCTACAAACATTTGTGGCGGCAGCTCCGGACATTCCGGAGCTTTTCTTTTTAAATTTGATTAAGCGTAAATCAATCGTTTTAGCATGACCATCTTCTCAAAAATCATCAACGGGGAAATTCCCTCTTATAAGATTGCAGAAAACGATCACTTCTTTGCTTTTCTCGATATTTTTCCACTCGTTGAGGGACATGTACTCGTAATTCCTAAAATAGAAGTCGACAAATTTTTTGATTTGAGCGATGAGTATCTCGCGGAAATGTTGGTATTTGCCAAGCCAATTGCAAAAGCCATTGAAAAATCGTACAACTGTAATCGTTGTGGTTTGGCCGTTGTTGGTCTCGAAGTACCGCATGCTCATCTGCATCTTATGCCACTCAACGGCATCGATGACATCAATTTCACGCGAGGAAAAATCAAATTATCAGCAGAGGAATTGAAGAAGAACCAGGAGCAAATCCTGAAACACCTGCAGCATTAAGTTATAAACGACGGGAGCACTAACCCAATCGTTCAGGGTGTTTATTGATGAATTCCGCCCAACCTTTTAACTTTTTTTCGCTGCTGTTAATTTTTAAATTTCCCTGGTAATGATGGCATACAGCAACGGCGAGTGCATCAGATGCGTCTAAAAATTTGAGGGAACTGGAACTGATGGATAGACTCTGCTGAAGCATCTTCCATACCTGTTCTTTATCAGCATTTCCATTCCCGGTTACCGACTGCTTTACTTTTTTCGGCGAATATTCAAACACTTCTAAACCTGCGCTCATCGCAGCGGCAATTGCAACGCCCTGTGCGCGGCCAAGCTTGAGCATACTTTGAACGTTCTTTCCAAAAAACGGAGCTTCAATCGCAAAGCAATCCGGTTTGTGCTGCGCGATCAGTTCCGTAATCTTTGAATGGATCATTTGTAAGCGTTCGTAGTTATCCTTTTTTGGATTCATCTTCATGATGCTCATCTCCACCAGTTGAATCTTTGTTCCTGTTACACAGATAAGACCATAGCCCATCACAAGCGTACCTGGATCTATTCCGAGAATTATTTTAGGAGTGTGTTGCAAGGAGCGGGTGAATTCGATTATTTTGTAGCACAATTGAGAATCCGTAACAAAAATATCAAAATAATACTCAATTATGTAGTTGGTCCGCTGCTGTTTTGCCTTCTCGCTTACTCTATTTATACTCAAATTTTAAGACAGCCCGATTGGCAGCAATCTTTCTCTCAAATAAAAAACGCATTTGATTCAACCGCTATTTGGAAAATGATACTGGTTGGGTTGCTGATGCTGGCCAATTGGGGAATTGAAGCACGAAAGTGGCAACTGGTAATAAGTCGGATTCAGCCGATCGGATGGATGCAATGTTTGAAGGCCGTTTTTACTGGAACCACGCTAGCATTTTTCACACCTAATCGAATGGGCGAATATATAGGTCGCGTTCTTTATATCGATCCCGGAAAACGAGTCCAGGCGATCTCACTAACTCTCGTTTGTAGCATGGGTCAATTGATGGTCACGTTGTTTTTCGGTATAACCGGCTTGCTTGCTCTGAAGGCGCTTGAGAAAACAGGAATCGAAATCAGCAACTCAGCATTGTTTTGGCTTGATACCGTGCTGTATGGTTCGCTGATTGCACTTGCTTTTTTAACATTACTTTATTTTCGTTTTTCCCGGCTGGTTCGATGGATCGAACGAATCCCAAAGATTGAACGGGTTCTGAGCTACATCAGAGTTTTGGACAACTTTAACGCAACTATGTTGTTCCAGATTCTGTCATTATCAGTGGTTCGCTATCTTGTATTTGCGTTACAATATTATTTATTGTTCCAGGTTTTTAAGGTTGAATTAAGTGGATGGCAGGTTTTTTGGTCAGTAAGTGTGGTATTCCTGGTTCTTGCGATCGTGCCCACAATTGCGCTGGTAACAGAACTTGGTGTAAGATGGAAGACGAGTATCGAGATCGTCCAATTGTTCAGTTTAAATACCGTTGGGATACTGGCGACCTCGCTAACAATCTGGATTATCAATTTAGTAATCCCTGCATTAATCGGCAGTTTGTTAATTTTGAACATCCGGTTGTTTAATTATAAGGAAGGACAAAAAAGAATGGCAAATAAGAATTGAAGCACTTTTTAATTTACCAATGAAATCATTTCGTTCAATTTTAATCATATCTCTTACTATTCTCAGCTTTCCGCTTCGTGCCGGAGATGGCTTTTGCGGTATCCGTAATACATCTTTCCAGGCGACGGAGAGCATTACATTTAAAGTGATGTACGCAGTTGTGGGTGCACATTTTGGCGCAGGTGAAGTTACTTTTACTTCAACCCTCGAACGTCTCAATAACAGGCCAGTTTATCACCTGACCGGCGATGGCAAAACCTATCCGTTCTACGATAAAGTTTTTAAGGTGCGCGATCGTTATGAGTCGTACATAGATACAGCAACGCTTCAACCTTACAAATTTGTTCGCAATGTTTATGAAGGCGGATATAAAAAGTATGAGAACGTCACTTTTAATAAAACTACCAACACAGCCATTACCAACGACGGTGTCTTCAAAGTTCCTAATTGCGTACAAGATGTTTTAAGTTCGATCTTTTACGCACGTAACATTGATTTCAATAAGTATAACCCCGGCGATAAAATTCCATTTTCCGTTTTCCTGGACAACCAGCTCTATGAGATGTATATCCGGTATATCGGTAAAGAAACAGTGAAGACGAAGTATGGTAAATTTCGTGCGATAAAGTTCAAGCCACTCCTGATTAAAGGAACATTATTCGAAGGTGGTGAAAAGATGACTGTTTGGGTGAGTGATGATGCAAATCACATCCCTGTCCGAATTGAAAGCCCTATTTCAGTTGGTACTGTTAAGGTGGATATGATTGGGTATCGAAATCTTCGTCATAGCCTCAGCTCATTGATGAGCCTTCGTTAGTTTAGATCTCCGATAATTTGAAAATGTCTTTCTGGCGAATCCCTTTCTCTGTTCGCTCAAGTGTACAACACTCATTGACCGGATCATGTTCAAAAAACAAAATGGCATCTTCTTCAATCGCTTCCTCCAAAAAAGCTTTCTTTTCATTCAAAGATGTAAGCGGAAACATATCATAAGCCATTACATACGGTATCGGTAAATGCGCAATAGACGGTAACAAATCAGCCATAAAAATGATGGTTCGATCCTTATAACTTATTTTAGGAAGGAGCATTGATTCGGTATGTCCATCAGCAAAATAATACGATAAGGATGGAATAATCCCCGAATCTTTTCGATCCATTTTGCCCGTTGAGATTCCTCTTTTTTCGCGTTCTATAAAATTAAGCTGACCAGATTCTTGTATCGGCAAAATATTCTCTTTCAGGAACGATGCCTTTTCTCTTGCATTCGGTGTCACCGCCCATTCCCAATGATCTTTGCTGCACCAATATTTTGCGTTCCTAAAAACCGGCACCAGGTTATCGCCTGTCTTCGTAATACTTCCACCACAGTGATCAAAATGAAGATGTGTTAACACAACATCCGTAATATCGTCGGCATAAAATCCTTTTGCCTGCAACGAAGTTGCAAGTGTTGCATCGCCATGCAGATAATAATGGCGGAAAAATTTTTCGTCTTGTTTATCACCAATACCATTGTCGATTAAAATTAATCGGCCGTTATCTTCAATCAATAAACAGCGCAATGCCCAACTGCAAAGATTATTGTTGTCGGCAGGATTGAGTTTGTTCCAAATACTTTTTGGTACTACACCAAACATCGCACCGCCATCAAGCTTGAACATTCCTGTGTCTATCGAGTGAATTGTCATTGTTTAGCATTGAGTAATTTTCGCTGCGTGTTGTTTGTATAGATCAGCATAAAAAGTCCTGCAATAAAAAAGATCATCAATGCAAGAACTGAGTTCCGTTGAGAGCCGGTCAATTCTGTTATATAACCAAAACTGAACATGCCAATCACTACCGCGATTTTTTCAGTAACATCATAAAAACTAAAGAAAGAGGCAGTGTCTTTTGTTTCGGGCATCAATTTGCTATATGTACTGCGGCTGAGCGATTGAATGCCGCCCATTACAAAGCCAACGCAGGCGCCAAGGATATAAAATAGCATAACATTTCCGGCAGGCATAATATAAGCCGCAAAACAAAGCAAAACCCAAAACACGATCACCATCATTAACGCTTTAAAGTTTCCTATTTTGGATGATAGGCGACTAATAAGAAATGCGCCCGGTATTGCAACCAACTGAATTAAAAGGATAGTAATAATCAGATTTGGCGTTGGAATTGCCAGTTCACTTTTGCCATACAATGCTGCAGCGAGCATCACCGTCTGGACGCCCATATTGTAAAAGAAAAATGCACCAAGATATCTTTTGAGTACCGGCATCTGTCGGATCTGGCGCCAAACTTTGCCGAGTTCGCGGTAACCCCCAACAATTATTCCTCCCGACCTACTTGCGCTGGCCGCAGCAATTGGTGTCGGAAGCCGGGAGAGGGCAAAGAAACCAAAGCAAAGCCACCAAATTCCTGCAAGTAAAAATGATAATCGCGCAGGGAACGTTCCATCATCAAACCAATCAGGATTCAAGACGAATACGAAACAGATGACTTGCAGAAGGACACTGCCCACATAGCCGAATGCGAATCCACGCGCGCTTATCCGGTCGCGGTCTTCAGGCGCGGCTATTTCTGGTAGAAAGGAATTGCTAAATACATAGCTGCTCCAAAATCCGATACACGCAAGCACCATCGTTCCGAGGCCCACTACAAGCTGGTCTTTGCTTTCGAAGAAAAACATCGAAGCGCAAGAAATGCTTCCAACGATAAGAAAGAAAGCCATGAATCTTTTCTTCGTTCCGCGAAAGTCTGCAATCGAAGTTAGCAACGGGAGGATCAACGCAACGATGAGCAGGGCAAGTCCAAGTGCGTAATTATAAAGCGAAGTATTGACAAATTCTCTTCCGAGGAAAGTTATTGTGTCACTGTCTTTACTGTCTCTTGCAATCGTTTCATAATAAGTCGGGAAAATTGTTGCCGTAATTACAAGATTATAAACCGAATTGGCCCAATCGAACATAGCCCAGCCATTGATTACCCGTTTTGAAGCAGTCTGCATTGGTGTAGAGTTAGCAATGAAATTAAGGTAAATGTTGTTATTTGCGGATGCATGCCGGATACGTCTTTTACTGGCTGATCCAACCTTTCCAAATTGCAAGCAGCAGAATCACGCCCGTAACTATTCGGTACCAACCAAAAACGCGAAAGCCATGCTTTTGCAAAAAGCCAATAAAGAATCGAATCGCAAGCATTGCGACTACAAACGCAACAACATTACCGACAACAAACGCAATTATATTACCCTGGCTTTGTGTTATCAATTCATAACCCTTCAATTCCGGGCCGCCTTTATTCCAATCCTTTAAAAAAAGTGAATAGCCAGTTGCGGCCGCCATTGTTGGTACCGCTAAGAAGAAAGAAAACTCGGCAGCAAGCCGCCTGGTTAATTTTTGAGTCATACCACCAATGATGGTGGCTGCACTTCGGCTGATACCGGGCAATGCTACAGCCAGTACCTGGAAAAGACCGATCACAAATGCTTTCCCATATCCAATTTCTTTTTCAGAATCGATCGTTGGGTTCCTAAACACTTTATCAATGAACAGCAAGATGACGCCGCCAGCAATAAACATCCACGCGATAAACGCGGGATTGCCCAGTTTCTCATCAATCAAATCATCGAACAACTTGCCGAATACTAATGCGGGAATAACGGCAATCAGCAATTTTACATAGAACTGCCAGCTCTGGAAGTCGACAAATTTTTTCCAATAGAGAACGACAACTGCGAGTATGGCACCAAGCTGAATAGCAACTGTAAAAAGCTTGGTGAATTGTTCATGTTGAATTCCAAAGATTGAGCTGGCAATGACCATATGGCCAGTACTGGAAATCGGTAAAAATTCAGTAAGCCCTTCTACAATTGCGATAATGATTGCCTGGAAAATACTCATGGGTTATACGTTCTTCCTGTAAAAAAGAAAGCGACACAAATCTTGCATCGCCGTATCAATAAAGAAAGTAATCTTAGTTTTTAGATGGTTTCCGGAAAATGGCAAACACTTCAATGCCGAGCCCAATTAAAATAACAATGGGTGCAACAGTAATACGCATCGTGCTATAAACCTCTTCCCGCTTGAAAATATTGGCATCCTCACTTTTGCCTCCAACCATCAAAAGGAAACCGATCGCCATCACTACAGCTCCAATGATCATCCATTTGTAGTTCTCTTTTCCAAAAAGGACATTGTTATTGCCAGTAGTTCGAGTAACAGGTATTTTTTCAGCCATTCGTTCAAAATTTGGGATGCAATATAGGAATAGAAAACGAAAACAATACGTTGCTGTTTACGATACCAAAATGAGCGGTTTCGCACTAGTCGTTCATTACCTGCATTTTAGTACAGATCGTCGAGTTTCATTTTAAGATACTTGATAATCGAGCGATGCGTGCTGACCAGTGTGATTGAGATGCCGATAAGCAGAATGATGAGGCATAACATGATCAGGGTTTGGGTATCTCTCAAGGCGCGCAATTCTGGAACCCAATTTTCCATTGAAAAAACGATAATCACGATTGCAGCAATAGCGATGAGAGCAGAAATAGCACCATTGATCAGGGCTCGAAGATTTAACGGTCGCGCGATGAACCAGCGGGTAGCACCAACCATCTGCATGGTCTTTATCAAAAAACGGTTACTGAACATCGCCAACCGGATGGTATTATCTATAAGGATGACCGTAAGTGCCAATAACACAATTGCCAAAATGGCCAATGCCAACGAAACTTTTCCAAGCAGGTTAAATTTTGCAACGACTTCCCTGGGGAATTTTACTTCCGTCACAAAACCAAATTGCTGTAGTTCATTCTGAAAAGAAGACATATGCATCGAGTCGGCAAACTCACTTTTGAAATTAACATCGACGCTTCTTGGCAACACCATATTATCAATAAACTCATTAAAGTCCTCATTTCCCTGGCCAAGCCATTCTTTTTTTGCTTCCTCTTTATCGATATAGCGATAGCTCTTAACCGATGGATGGGTTTGTACGAATGCAAGCAACGAATCCTTGTCATTATCCCCTGTAGTTTGATTGATAAAAACGTTCATCGTGGCACTCTCTCTTAGCACTTGTTCCAATTTCCGGGAATTTAAAACTACCCACCCAAGGATCCCGACAATAAAGAGCACCAGGGTCACCCCCAGGATTGCCATGAAATAAGAAGGTTTTGATCTTTTGGCGGACTGCTTTCCGGATTGCGCCATGCGTTCTGTTTTAGATGGATGAGTAAGGAATAGAAGCTGCAAAAATAGCGCATAAATTGTATTTTTGCCGCCCATCTAACGTTTGCAAAGATTATATATTTCAATGTGTGAGCAAGTTAAGAGCGTTTTTAAGGCTTTCTTCACACTCAATATTAATAGATACCTAATACCTATAGTACCGATGGAATGGTAAGCATTCCGGTTTCAATTTCAAATCAAAAAGATTCATGGACTACAAATTCAGGGAAATAGAAAAAAAATGGCAGAAGTGGTGGAATGAACATCAATCGTATAAGGTTCCGAACATCTCTTCCAAGCCCAAATTTTACGTACTTGATATGTTTCCCTATCCCAGCGGAGCCGGTTTGCATGTTGGTCATCCCCTTGGGTATATCGCGTCGGATATTTTCAGCCGTTTCAAAAGACTGAAAGGATTCAATGTACTTCACCCGATGGGATACGATGCATTCGGATTACCAGCAGAACAATATGCGATCGAACATGGCGTGCATCCGGCAGTATCGACAGATCAAAACATCAGGAACTTCAGAACTCAATTAGATAACATCGGCTTTTGTTTCGATTGGGATCGCGAAATCCGTACCAGCGATCCATCCTATTATAAATGGACACAATGGATCTTTCTCCAACTTTTCAATTCCTTTTTTAACCGGCATACTTCTAAAGCTGAGCCGATCAGCACACTTGTAACTGCTTTTGAAAGTGAAGGGAATAAAAATCATTTCTGTCCCGGAGATGCAACACTAAATTTTTCAGCGGACGAATGGGAGAATTTTAATGAAGCACGAAAGCAATCGGTGCTGATGAATTACCGTTTGGCGTACTGCGGAATCGGTGAAGTGAATTGGTGTGAAGCCCTGGGAACCGTATTGGCGAACGATGAAGTAGTGAATGGGGTGAGTGAAAGAGGTGGCTTTCCAGTAGTAAAGAAAAAACTTCGTCAGTGGTATCTGCGAATCACTGAATATGCAGACCGATTGCTCGAGGGGCTCGAGACGGTGGACTTCAGCGATGCGATGAAAGAAATGCAAACCAACTGGATTGGAAAAAGCAGTGGAGCCGAAATCGATTTCGATATTCAAAATGGGGACGATAACGATAGTTCCGCTTTAAGAGTCTATACAACAAGACCCGACACTATTTTCGGTGTCGACTTTATGGTGATTGCACCAGAACATGATCTTGTCGAAATAATTACAACCGCAGGTCAGCGCAATGCAGTGGATGACTACATCGCTTATGTAAAAAGCCGAAGCGAACGTGAACGAATGGCCGAAAAGAAAATCAGCGGAGTATTCACCGGTGCGTATGCGCTGAATCCTTTCAATAAAAAGCCGATACCCATTTGGATTAGTGAATATGTGCTGGCGGGATATGGAACAGGCGCGATTATGGCCGTTCCCTGTGGCGACGAGCGCGATCATAAATTCGCTACCCATTTTAATATTCCCATTACCAACATCATCGGTAAACATTATAATGGCGAAACGGCGAATGCAACAAAGGATGCCTTGCTTGAAAATAGCGACTTCCTGAACGGCATTATCATGCGCGAAGCGATTGATATCGTTATTAATAAGTTGGAAGATGAAGGTCGCGGTATTCGAAAAGTGAATTTTAAAATGCGCGACGCTGCATTTAGTCGCCAGCGTTATTGGGGCGAACCTTTTCCAATTAAATGGATTAACGGTACTGCCTACGCGCTCGATGAAAATGAATTGCCGCTCGAGTTGCCGCATGTAAACACCTACAAACCGGGCCCGGAAGGCGAAGGGCCGCTGGCAAATATTGCCGAATGGACGTCCGCAAACCTGGAAACGAATACCATGCCCGGCTATGCGGGCAGTAGTTGGTATTTTCTTCGCTACATGGATCCACACAACGACCACAGTTTCTGTGATCGGGCTATTAGTGATTACTGGGGCCAGGTCGACATCTATATTGGTGGAACGGAACACGCCGTTGGGCATTTGTTGTACAGCCGCATGTGGACGAAAGCATTATTTGATCTTGGTTTGATAAGTCATGATGAACCTTATAAGAAATTGGTCAACCAGGGAATGATCCAGGGCAGCAGCCGTTTTGTATATCGCATTCAGAACAGCAATCGTTTTGTTTCTGCGGGATTAAGGAATGATCATCAAACAGACGCACTGCATGTAGATGTAAATATGGTTGATGGGTATGAACTGGACGTAGAAGCATTTAAAAAATGGCGAAACGGAGAATATGCCAATGCGGAATTCGTACTTGAGCAAGGCAAATACATTTGCGGTGCAGAAGTGGAGAAGATGTCGAAATCAAAATTCAACACTGTAAATCCAGACGACCTGGTTGAGCGATATGGAGCAGATACATTCAGGATGTATGAAATGTTCCTGGGTCCTGTTGAATTAAGCAAACCTTGGGATACAAAAGGTATCGAAGGAGTTCATCGTTTCCTGAAAAAATTGTGGCGACTTTTTTATGACGATTCAAAGGGAAAATTGTGGAATGATGAGCAGTCCACCGCAGACGAGTTGAAAGTCTTGCATCGAACGATCCGAAAAATTGAAGAGGACACTGAACGATTCAGTTTCAATACCGGCGTCAGTGCATTCATGATTTGCGTGAACGAATTGAGTGATCTGAAATGTCATAAGAAAGAGATTTTAGAACAATTACTGATTTTACTCACACCATATGCGCCCCATATTGCCGAAGAACTTTGGCAGTCTATTGGAAATGCAGGCAGCATTCTCGATGCGAACTACCCGGAATTTAAAGCCAGTTTTGTAACGGAATCAGCTAAAGAATACCCAGTATCTGTCAATGGAAAGCTGCGTACAACGATCAATATTGGATTGGATGTACAGCAAGCAGAAGTGGAAACAATTGTTTTGAGTAACGAGATCGTCAAGAAATGGCTGGAAGGGAAATCGCCTAAAAAGATCATATTTGTCAAAGGCAAAATGGTCAATATTGTTGTGTGATAAAAACCTTGTCAATGAAATGTATACTTTCTTTAATCGTAATGACAGCGAGTACCTGTTCGCTTTTTGCGCAACCCGATGCCAATTGGAAAGAGCCGGTTAAGGAAAGTCGCGAGTACCATGAGTACCGGATGATAGAAACAAAACCTCCTTATGGATTAAAAAAGTTGGAGACAATCATCGCAGGCCTCGAACTGAAAGACGATACACAATCGGATGGCATTGCCGCGCCGACTTCAAAAGTTTATAATGCTTTAACGCTGCGCGAGAAGTTTACTTATCATATGATTCATGCCGAATCATACAGTCAGATTTGTGATGTATTACCGCCAGAACAAGACGAACATAAAAAAATTTATGCGTCATTAGCTGATAACATGAGCGAGTATGCCTGGAGCGAACGCCAATTGAAATGGTTTAAAGCAAACAAAGATTCTGTAACGAAACTGATCCAGGAATGCACCATAAAATCAAAGCGCCTTGGATTAAATTTCAAAAAGGTTATCGTTGAAATTAATGGCCGGCAGATGATCCCTTTTCTTATTTCAACTTATAATGCCGGTAAGAAAGATGGCGACATCCTCACGGTACTTTTACTTCTGATGAAGGAAAATAATTACCCGCCACTCGTACAATCCGCATCTTATAAGAAATTGTACAGTGATGATTCCCAGTATAACTCATCCATTACGTATAACAAGGCAAATGTCGATCTGATCATTAAACGCGCAACTGACTTTTACAGTGAATCAAATAAATAAATGTGTTGCGCTGTTTTGCATGATGCTTGCCACATTCATCCC
>JACMLR010000019.1 GCA_014379515.1 Chitinophagaceae bacterium | reverse complement strand
TCTATTATTCGGACTATATGGAATTTATGCAGCGGCAACAGAGGGAATAGCAAAGGCGTGGATTACCAATATCGCACATGGAAAAGAGACCGCTACAGCAGTTGGATTCTATTCATCTTGCCAAAGTGTGGCGGCACTGTTCGCCAGCGTTATCGCTGCGTTTTGTTGGAGGTATGTTGGAAGTGATTCCGTTTTTATACTGGCAGCGGCATTGACGATGATTGCAACGTTATGGATCGCGAGAGTGAGAAGCGTCAACTAATATCCGTCTGGACAAATCCGAGGCGTTGCTCCATTTCCTTGCTGAGATACGGAAGTTTTCTTCGTTCAATTAAAAAGCTCGTGAGTCGTGCAATGTCTCCGAAGATATAATGTTTGTCGAGTGCGCCTTTGAGGTAATCGCGCCCTGTGCTTCCGCCGGTACCGATCCTGGTTCCAATAATTCGATGTACCATGCTCATGTGGCGATATCGCCAGGTGCTTAGCTGCTCGTCAATTTCCAGGAGTACATTCAATACCTGGAAAGGAAGTTGCAGCATCGGGTAACCACGATATAACATGATAAAAAGCGCTGCGCGCGATGCTTTTGCAGATAGTGAGCGCTGGTTTGCATCAACCGCATCATCTTTCGAAAAATAATTTGCAAATGTGTTATTCGTTGAACGTTCAACATCTGCAAGACTTTGCTGATAACGTTGAAAATATTCATTCCAGAATGGATTCACGCCTGGTTCATTACCAAAACTAATTGCATCAGCGGGCGGAAAAGTTGTTTCGAAGTTTTTCCAGTTCCCAGGTTCGTCAAAAAAAGGCATACGTTCCAACCATGAATTAAGCAATTGCACAACAGACTTACTGTTCTCTGCTTTTTTTATAATATCTACCTGTTCCTTTCTTAGTTGTGAAGTGTAATACTCCTGTCCATGACGTTGCTCGAACTTCAGACCAAGACGAGCTTCCAATGCTTTGAATTGCCAGCTTTGAAAACCGGATGCGGGACGTAACATATCCCGGAAATCAAGAAAATCCATTGGAGTCATCGTTTCCATCACATCGATCTGGTGAACAACGAGCTTGAGAATTGTAACAACCCGCGATAGGCGATGAACAATCGTTTGAAGTTCGGGAGAGTTATCATTGAGAGAAGGTTTCTCCATAATTGCAGTTACGGAATCAACTTCATGCAATAGTTGTTTAAACCATAACTCGTATGCCTGGTGGATAATAATAAAAAGCATTTCATCATGCGCCGATAATTCCTTTTTATCACTTTCAGGGAATTGTGCGTTGATGATTTTATTCAACTGCAGGTAATCGCTGTAATGAACTTGTTGATCCGCCATGGGAAACTATTTTGAAGATCAGTAATTTGATCGAAGAACTTTATTCATCGTTAAACCCAGGAGCAAATTCATACCCAATATCACGGCGATAATAGATACCATCATATTCAATATTATCAAGTACCGCGCGCGATTTCATAACGGCTTCGTGGACCGACTTACCATAAGATGTAACACAAAGCACGCGGCCACCATTTGTTACTACTTCATCTTCTTTTGACGTTGTACCTGCATGGAATAACAAACTGTCTGCAGGAATTTCCTGGTCGAGTCCTTCTATTGGAAAGCCACGTTCGAAATGACCAGGATACCCGCCACTTACGGCCATTACCGTAGCGGTTGATCTTTTATCAATACTAAGTTTTACCCCGGCAAGTTCCTGCTTCGCGGTAGCAACAAACAAACCAACGAGGTCGGATTCAAGCCGCGGTATTACGACTTCGGTTTCCGGATCGCCCAGTCTGCAGTTATATTCAATCACGAATGGCTGACCATTCACTTTTATCAACCCAATAAAAATAAATCCTTTGTAGTCGATGTTTTCTTTTTTTAACCCTTCAATAGTTGGTTTGATGATTCGCTCTTCAACCTTATGCATAAAACCAGGCGTTGCAAAAGGGACAGGACTAACAGCACCCATTCCACCAGTATTCAGTCCGCGGTCACCCTCACCCGCACGCTTATAATCTTTTGCTTCGGGCAAAATCACATAATTTTTTCCATCAGTAAGAACGAATACACTTAATTCAATCCCGTCGAGGAATTCTTCAACAACTACTTTCTTGCTTGCATCGCCGAATTTGTTTTGCTGAAGCATCAGCTCAAATTCAGCAACTGCTTCTATATGTGAATTGCAAATAATCACTCCTTTGCCGGCAGCTAACCCATCAGCTTTCAGCACAACTGGCAGGGGATGTTCATTGACATACTTAAGACCTTCATCAAAATTTGAAATATCGAACTCTTTGTATCCGGCTGTCGGGATATTATGTCGCTCCATGAAAGCTTTAGCAAATGCCTTGGAGCCTTCCAGCCGGGCACCTTCTTTTGATGGACCGATGAAATAAATATTTTTCAGTTCTTCATGTTGATGAAAATGATCATACAAACCTTTTACGAGTGGCTCCTCGGGACCAACGACCACCATTTCTATTTTTTCTTGAAGACAAAAGGCAGCAATCGCGTCAAAGTCGGATAGATTGAGTGAAACGTTTGTGCCACATTGAGCCGTGCCAGCATTACCGGGTGCGATGAACAATGGATTTGTCCAAACGCTTTGATTGAGTTTCCAGGCCAGAGCATGTTCTCTGCCACCAGAGCCTAAGAGCAGGATCTTCATGATATGATTTTTGTACGAGCAGCGAATTTCGCAATTCAAGATCAGACCGACGAATTAAAGTTGAAAGCGAATGAAGGATTTTGATTTTATCTGTATTTTACGCGAATTAACGTGCTCAAACTGCTTGCGACCTTAAACAACTAACTAATGAGTCAATCCCAACCATCCGGCCATCCTAAAGGTTTATATATTTTATTTGCTACAGAAATGTGGGAGCGCTTCAACTACTATGGAATGCGCGCAATTCTTATCCTTTTCATGGGGCAGGTATTGCTTTTCGAAAAAGATTTTGCTTCCAACCTCTATGGAAGTTATATCAGTCTCATTTATTTATCCGGACTTGTAGGTGGATATGTCGCAGACCGGTATTGGGGAAATCAACGATCCATTATTGCTGGCGGTATCGTGATGGCGATTGCCGAATTAGTACTCTTTTTTTGTGCTTCGCTTTATAATACAGCGCCCGAGCTCTCATCCACGCTTTTTTACTGCGGCTTAGGAATGATGATTGGAGGAAATGGTTTCTTCAAACCGAATATTTCTAATATGGTTGGCCAACTTTATACAACCAACGATAAAAGAAAAGATGCAGCATACACGATCTTCTACATGGGGATTAACCTTGGCGGGGCACTCGGTCCTTTTATTTGCGGTCTCGTTGGCAACACGGGCAACCCTGCAGATTTCAAATGGGCATTCCTCGTTGCAGCAATAGGAATGGTGATCAGTGTAATTGTTCAATTGGTTTTTCACCGCAAGTATGTTGTTGATCCGGATAAAAATGTGTTGGGATTGATACCGGCAAATAGTCCAAAAGCATCACGTTCTCCACTTGCTACATTTGGTGGTCTAGCGTTAATCTCCGTCATCTCGATCGCATTAATTTACTTCGATGCCAAATACAGTTATCTGTTCTATCTTTTGATTGCATGTTTTGTTATCATCCCATTGCTAATTTATACTGATAAGTCGCTCACGAAAGATGAAAAAAGTAAAGTAGCCGTAATCGTGGTCGTTTGTTTTTTTGTTATTTTCTTCTGGAGCGCATTCGAACAAACAGGAGCATCACTTACTTTTTTTGCTGATGAACAAACAGATCGCCAGTTCGGCTGGTTTAAAATTCCAGTTTGGATTATCTACATTTTATCGGCAGCTCTTCTATATTATTCTTTTACGTTGTTTAAGAAGATAAAGAGAAATTTAGGGTCTGTAAGCGACTCTGCATTGCGAATGACCGTCCAGGGATTACTATTGTTGTTTGTAGCAGGCATCGTGATTGGTAATGCTTATCTTATTTCATCCGGCAAGTCAGAAGTTAGCCAGGACGTTATTCCAACAGCCTGGTTTCAATCATTGAACTCTACGTTTATCGTATTGTTTGCCCCGGTGTTTGCCTGGTTTTGGTTGAAGATGGGAAAGAGAGAACCATCTTCTCCAACAAAAATGGCGCTGGGACTTTTGCTGGTAGGTCTCGGTTTTCTTTGGATCGCATTTGGAGTAAACAATGTTCAGCCAGGTGTGAAGGTTAGTATGATCTGGCTTACTGTTCTATATGCGATTCATACTGCTGCTGAACTTTGCCTTTCACCTATTGGGTTGTCACTCGTTAATAAACTTGCACCCATTAAATTTGCATCGTTGTTAATGGCAATCTGGTTCACTGCAAATGCCTTTGGCAATAAACTCGCAGGTTCCTTAAGTGCACTTTATCCGGAAAAAGGAAAAACGACAAGTTTTCTTGGCTACGAAATGAATAACCTTTACGACTTCTTCATGCTGTTTGTAGTGATGTCGGGAGTGGCGGCGCTTTTATTATTCCTATTGACAAGGAAGCTTCAGAAAATGATGAACACTTCAACTTCAACTCAGTAACGTCATCTATTATAGTTCACAGCCCGGCATTAATATTATTACATCGTATTAAAAAGTCGCCATGTCTGAAAAAACATTCAAGCCTTTTGTAGCTCCGGAGACAAACATGAAAGAGCTTACAGTAAAATCGATTTTACTCGGCTCATTGTTCGGCGTGATCTTCGGTGCTTCAACAGTATATCTTGCTTTGAAGGCGGGACTTACCGTGAGCGCTTCGATTCCGATTGCCGTAATTGCAATCACACTTGGAAGGCGTTTTTTCAAAACAACTATTCTCGAAAACAATATAATTCAGACAACCGGAAGTGCTGGTGAAAGTATTGCAGCAGGCGTATCATTCACGTTACCGGGATTTCTTTTCCTGAGTGCGCCCGACAGTGCCGAATATTTCAATTACCTGACAATTCTCGTTCTTGCAATTGTCGGCGGTTTGCTGGGAACGCTAATGATGATTCCTTTGCGGCGTGCGTTAATCGTAAACGAACACGAAAATCTACCGTACCCCGAAGGTACTGCCTGCGGCGATGTATTAAAAGCGGGTGAGCGTGGTGGTGACTTTGCCCGAACAGCGTTTTGGGGACTTGGAGTTGCCTTTTTGTATGCACTATTGCAAAAAGTATTTCACGTCATTGCAGAGTTGCCACATATGATGACCAACCAGGTTAATAAGTTCTTTCCTTCTGCGCGATTGAGTGGGGAGATCACACCTGAATACCTGGGTGTTGGTTACATCATCGGCCCAAGAATTTCCGGAATTTTAGTTGCTGGCGGTGTATTGAGCTGGCTTGTGTTTATCCCGCTTCTTGCTTCACTAATTTCTCCTGATGCAATTGCATTGCAGCTTGTTAAACTCGGTTACCTTGCCAATATCACCGAGAACGGCGGTCGTGGAAACTGGAATGCTGCTACACATACTTTCGATGATTATTCAGCAGCTATCTACTACGCATTCATCCGGCAAATTGGCGCAGGTGCTGTTGCAGCTGGCGGCATCATAACATTGATAAAAACGCTGCCAACTATCAGCAAGTCGATCAAATCCAGTATTGCTTCGATGAAAGAAGCAAAAGGTGAAAACGCCAAGGCTGTTAAAAGAACAGATCGAGATTTGAGTTTGAAGGTAGTTGGAATCGGCAGCCTCGCACTGGTAGCGTTAATAAGCGTTCTTCCACAAATCCCAGGCGAAGGTTTTGTACAAAAAATATTGATTGGTGTTCTTGTAGTTGTTTTTGGTGCGTTATTCGTTACGGTATCTTCTAGAATTGTCGGATTGATTGGTAGTTCCAACAATCCTATCAGCGGTATGACGATCGCGACTGTTATGGGAACTTCGCTAATTTTTTTAAGTCTTGGCTGGACCGGCGAGGCATTTGAACCACTTGTTCTTGTCGTGGGTAGTATGATTTGTATAGCTGCCGCGAATGCTGGAGCTACATCACAAGATTTGAAAAGTGGTTATATCGTTGGCGCAACACCGCGCAATCAGCAAATATCATTATTTGTTGGCGCCATTGTTTCATCACTTGTAATAGGAATCACGATAAAAGTGCTTGATACTCCTACTGCCGAAATGGCCAGTCAGGGTATCAAACATGCGATCGGAACAGCAACATATCCTGCACCGCAGGCCACATTACTCGCAACACTTGACATTGGTATTTTAACTGGTGATCTCGATTGGGAATTTATTTTTGTTGGTGTTTTTGTTGCGATCGTTATGGAACTATGCGGTATTAAATCGCTCAGCTTTGCAGTGGGTACATATCTTCCTTTATCAACAACACTTCCAATTTTTATTGGGGGAGCGATACGTGGACTCGTTGAAGCCAGGGAAAAGAAAAAACAAATTGCGATTTCAGCAGAAGAGGAAGAATTGAGTAAGGGAAGTTTGTTTGCAACAGGACTTGTTGCGGGCGGCGCGGTTGCCGGTGTAATTATCGCATTCATTGGCGCATCCACCAGTGGTGAACGCTTTCTCGGGTCCATTAATCTCGAACACGGATTAACACAAACACTTGGTGAAGGAGGTTATTATTTGTTAGGAGTTATCTTTTTTGCAGTGATGGGCTGGATGTTGTTTAAGATTGCGAGGGGAAGGAAGAAGTAGAGTAGAATAGAGAATATCGAATGTAGAATATCGAATGCTGAAGCGTTCGCCGTGCGCTGATAGGCTTGCAACGTTCACAACGATTTGTACGGTTGATTAAGAAAGTAAGAGGAATTTACAGAATCTCGCACATTCTGTATTCGATATTCTACATTCGATATTCGCTATTCTACATTCCAAATCCTAAATTCAAAGAATCTAATTCATCTTAAACGGCACTATCATCTCAAACATCGGAATATTCACTTCGAAGAGAACTTTGCTGTTGAGATTTTCCATTGAGTAGGTGCCGTACATCTTGCCCATTTCGGTACGAAGATTACAACCGCTGACATATTGATATTTTTCACCGGGTTGAAGTACAGGTTGAACACCAACAACGCCCTCTCCTTCCACTTCACGATGACTGCCGCTACCGTCGACAATGAACCAGTGGCGGCGATGAAGTTTGACAGGAAAGCCGTTTTGGTTTTCAATATTAATTCGATAGGCAAACATAAATTCCCCAGATACCGGGTTTGAGTAATCCGGTTGATAGAATGTTTCTACGCTGATCTCAATACCTTCCGAAATTTTTGAAACCATTTGTCGTTTGTTGTCTTGATTAAAGATAATCAAAAAATCAGCCAGGGTTAGCAATTCTTCTGCTTTTTGAAGAGGAAGCTCGCTAAATTTGCGCAACCAACTATCCTTACAAACATTCATAAAATAATCAACTGATGAAAATAGCGGTAGCAAAAGGCGATGGAATCGGACCGGAAATAATGGAAGCAGTCCTCACAATCTTCAAATCTGATAAGGTAAATCTTGAGTATGAGTATGTCGACATGGGTAAATGGGTGTTCGATAAAGGATTTAGTAATGGTATGACGTCCGAAGCGCAGCAAACAATTGAAGAACTAGGCATCCTCTTCAAAGGACCGATGGAAACGCCAAAAGGCAAAGGCGTAAAAAGTGTAAACGTAACTGCCCGTAAAACGTGGAATACCTACGCAAACAAGCGAGTGTTTCAAACACTTCACGGCGTCGATACTGTCTTTAGTAAAGCAGGAATCCCGATCGATGTAACAATTGTTCGTGAAAATATCGAAGATACTTATGGTGGAATTGAACACATGCTCACGCATGATGTTGCACTGAGTCGTCGTTTTATTACCCGCCCGGGCAGCTTGCAAGTAATTCGCTATGCATTCGAGATGGCAAGAAAAAAGAACGCATCAAGAATCACCTGCGGACATAAAGCCAATATCATGAAAATGACCGATGGTCTTTTTCTGGAATGCTTTTATGAAGTTGCGAAAGAATACCCTGAGTTAAAATCGGATGATGTTATAGTTGATGATTTGTGTATGAAGTTGGTAACCCGCCCCGACCTGTTCGATGTAGTGGTATTAACAAATTTGCAAGGGGATATTGTGAGTGACCTCTGTGCAGGTCTTGTTGGCGGATTAGGATTCGCTCCATCTGCAAACATTGGTGATCATATCTGCATCTTTGAAGCCGTACATGGAACTGCTCCCGATATCGCGGGAAAAAATATTGCCAATCCAACAGCGCTTTTGCTTAGTGGAATTGCCATGCTTCGCCACCTCGGGCTCATGGATAATGCTGCGCGAATTGAAAACGCTTTATTATACACGTTAGAGAATGGAGTTCGTACGGGTGATTTTGGTGATAAAGCCACGGTGTCACAAAACACTACTCAGTTTGCCCAGGCAATCATCGACAATTTTGGTAAATCTCCGAACATCGGCGCAAAGCCCATGTTGCCTAATATGCCAATCACGCCAACAAATTTCAAGCTAGATCAAAACCCAATGCTCGTATCGAAGGAGCTGCAGGACGAAAAAATTGTTGGTGTTGACATGTTCATCGAGAGTTCGGCACAACCAATGGAGATCGCAAAAAAATGCGAACGACATGCAGGAGTAAAATTCAAACTGGTAAGTATCAGCAATCGCGGTACGCAGGTTTGGCCAACCGGATCCATCTTTACAAATCTCGTGAATCAATATAACGCACGATTTGAAACACTCGACGGTGAGCCGTTAAATCAACAGGATGTGATCGGACTGTATGTAAGCCTGAGCGGAAACTTCAAAATCTGCTCTTTTGAGTTACTGAACATGTGGGGAGATAAACGAGCTTATTCGTTGGCGCAAGGTCAATAAACTTATTATGAGTGTCCTCTAATTAAAATGAATGATTAGCATTGATAACGCTCGCAAATTCGCATTGACCTGTCCTGAAGCGGAAGAACGTAGTCATTTTGCACGCCCTGATTTTCGTGTAAAGAACAAAGTATTTGCAACATTGCATACAGACAAAAATCTTATGGTGGTTAAACTGACGCCACTTGATCAATCTGTTTTTTGCGCCTTTGATAATACAATCATTTATCCCGTCACCGGTGGATGGGGAACAAAGGGATGGACTTTTGTGAATCTTAAAAAAATTCGCAAAGAAATGTTCGACGACATCGTGACAACCGCATGGAAAACGGTTGCCACACCAGCATTAAGAAAGAAATATTTTCCGGAATAATTATTCGCAGAGACTAATCACTTCAGTCGAGGCCGTGCTTAACTGAACCTTATTCACTTTGCCTGCCTTGTTGTAGTAAAGGATCATTGTTCCGTATTGCATTTGGTACGCATCCCAATTCGCATCTTTCAATTTAGGATGGCCTAATGTTTTGAAGAAACTGTTCCTTGCTGCTCCAATCAGTTGCAGGCTGAGTTTGCCTTTGAAGTTTTCACCGATCTCAATATAGTCACGCGATGTAAAGAAGACCAGGTCTTTATCCTTGAATGTGATGGTACCGCCACATTTTGCGCCTGCGTTTTCAGCTTCAGTCGCGGTAAAACAAGGAAACTTTTTTTTGATTTGTTCAGGATCCCAATCTGCTTTCACCTGGTTGACCTGCCCGGTAAGAACGTCAATCACAAATGGGTCGCAAAGGTCTTTTGCTTTAAGTTGAGAGGTAGCCGAAATAGTAACAGAAAGGAGCAACAGGGTAAATAGGAGTGTTTTCATACATGTTCTTAAGCAAAATCCTTGCTAAAAGTTGGGGCTTAATTAGCTGAGTCTCAATTGAACCCGGCTATCCCATTTTTTTTGCGGCAGTGAACCCACTTTTATGTAGGTATTGCAGCACTTTATCACGCTGGTCGCCCTGTACAATGATTTCACCATCCTTTACAGATCCGCCGGAACCACAGTAATTCTTCAATTGTTTACCTAAAAGTTCGAGCTCCTCGTTTTTCCCCACAAAACCATAAACAACGGTTACTGCTTTTCCTGCACGATGTTTTGTTTCCAGCATCACTTTTAGTTTTTGCTGCGCAGATGTCAACGCAGGCAGTTCAGCTTCTTCCTGTCTTTGAATGAAACCCGGATCGGTGCTATACACAATCCCCCGGCTGTCTGGTTTGTTCTTTTTCGCCATGATCAGCTTTTTACAGCTTTTAAACTGAGGTCGAGACTTCGAGCCTGGTGGATCAGACCTCCAACACTTACAAAGTCGACACCTGTTTTTGCGTAATCAATAATTGTGTTGAGATTGATGCCTCCGCTCGCTTCAGTTTCGATACCGG
>JACMLR010000145.1 GCA_014379515.1 Chitinophagaceae bacterium | reverse complement strand
TCGTTTGCGGGTACCCAGTTGCGAAACGATCTTTTTCGGTTCCACATTTACGGCCAGCAAACTGTCCTTTGCTTTTTCGAGTTTGTTCAATGCCTGGAAACCACTTAAGGCAACATCTTCATACAATTCTACAAACTCTACGTGCTCGATCAGGGCCGAACCATTGTCCGCAAACAAACTGCGAACTTTTGCATTCGCATTCAGAACTCCTTCTACGATTGCCCGCATCGAACCTTCAATCGATAATCCGCCATATCCAGACCCAATAATTAATGATGAGAGCCCCCCTCCTTTCGCAGCCACTTGTTTCGAATTCAACATCAACAAGTATTTCGCAATGCCTTGCTCAATTGTTTGAGAAAGTTGGTACCCCGTTAAACTGCCAAGGTCGCCGAGCCCAACAATTACCACGCCATTGAAATCGTCACCGGATGGAATCAGAATTTCATGCGTTCCGATTTTACCGGGATATAATGCAAGCCGATGACGTTGCGATAATGCGCCGTTTAGATTTCTATTGATTGCTTTTTCTGCACTCACGATGCCATCGCCACTGAAGTGGCCAACAACGATCGGGTAAGCAGCATAACGTAAATCACCATTCGTAATTGAGATGCGTAGTGGTGTTTCACTTACTTCCGCCGACTCGTCGCCATCCAGGCCGAGAATCGTACTCTCCACTCCCGCTGGCGTAAGATCGAAATCATCTGGCTGTGGTGATCTGAATAATTTTTCTTCTCCACGAACAACTGGCCTGGTTTTACTCAACAATCTTGTAGATCCGTTTTGCAAAATCTCCGCAATGCTTTTAAACAATGAAGGATCATTCGCCAATGCACCATGCGTCACGTTCGAATAATAGACCGCATCTGCCGAAATCATTTTCTTTGGAATTCCAGATTCCCAGGTCACACTTTGATCCCCTTCAGCTGTACTTAAAAAAACGAGTTCCTCCGTATTACCTGCACGCTTCTCGATGCGATACCCACAGGGAGTGGATTTATCACGGCCAGCGATATAAGCTGCGTTTGAGAAATCAATCGACTCAAGTGATTGGTTTACTTTATCGCGATACGATTTAAATCGCGAAAGCAATCCGGCTTCCTTCGGAATCGGCCAGTCTTTTCCCATTGTTTGTTGCATCCGTTCCCAGGTCTGAATCTGCGCGAAGTCATTGCCATCATCCGTTGTTGTTGGAAGAAGGCTTAACAATCCCTCCATTTTTCCGAACACACGTAACAAATCTTTTTTGCTATTGAAGACATCAATTTTACTAAGCTTGTTAATGATACTATCGAAACCGAACAGAACAGCCGGTATGCGGAATGAGCCACCCAATGGCGCTCCTAAAAACAAAAGCTTAAATCCTGGAGAAGCATTTAATTGTTTCCAGGTTGCCGGATGGTTAATAATAAAATCACGGACAAGCACACCGCCCATAGAGTGACCAACAAGTTTAATCGGTTGTTTATGGACAAGCAGTTCATTTATCTTTTTGTCCAGAAGTTTAGCTGTTTCATTTAGTTGCTGCCGCCAATCGAAAGGAAAGGTTACAACATCATAACTTTCGGAAAAATGTTGCGCAAGTTTCTTATAAGAAGTTTTGACTAATGAAGTCGCTTCAATGTTCTTATTGGAGAGTTTGGTTAAACCACCGCCAAGGAAATTCCAGTAATCGATCCACAAGCGTTTGTTTTTCTCCGTGAGGTTAGAACCCATAATTCCCGGAAGCAAAAGCAGGATTGGTTTTGAACCGGAAACGGTGTTTGAGTAAAGTTCACCCCCTTCAAGAAGACCAAAATTCGCCAGCGCATTCCGATCGCTTATGTCGATCGAACGTGTACCCGCTTCAATTGTAAAACCAGAAATCAGTTGACTATGATCTGTTGCCTGCAAGGCACGAAGTAATGCTTCGTTCGTAACCTTATTTTTAAAGTAATGAAAGTGATCAACATCCGAACCCTCATCAAAAAATCGCTGAACAGGGAGACTGCGGCGTCCACCAAGTGTCATGGACTTTGTATCAACAATTAAATCATTTTTCTGCATGAAGAATAGCTTGCTGGCGATAATGAGCAAGCCTTTCAAATTGACCCTCGCCTTACAATTACCAGCGATAACAACCAGTGGCGTGTCGATGACGATTTCTGTTGCAGGTAAATTTAGGATCTTAATAAACGGCGATTGTTTGCTCATTGCTTCGACACCGGGCAAAATATCAACATCGTTTTTTGTATTGATTACTGAAACGAGTAAGTTTTTAAAAGCGCTGAACAATGGATTAGTAGTAATCCCTGTTGCGATGCCGAGCAAGTTGAACGAAATATTAAAGAAATCGTCGAGCCGTTTTGATGCAAGCGTTGTACCTCCGCCGGGACACGCAACACGAATATATTTTGCAACTGAAATTTTCCGTGTCTTCAGCAATTTTAGAATTTCTTCAATCTTTCGAATATCGTTATCGCGATTTCCGTCGCGAAACACATTCATCTCATCTTCGGAAAAACCGCGCTTATTTTCGTTCGTGCCGCAAAAACGGCAAATCAGGTCGCCGATCAAGCCACCACGTGACTGGCTTACAAGAAACAACTCACATTGCGGTGGTAATGCTTTTAAAACCTCCAACGTATTTTCAAGAGGGCTTTTGGTTAAACTCTCATGCTGGAATGCAAGAACATTTGTTCCAAAGTTCTGTTGAATGAAATCCCATGTAGGTGTTCCATGGATATCGGAGAACGATTTTTCTGTCGATGAATTCGTTCCATGTAAAAACAATAGAAACGGTTTTGACGATGGTTGCGCTACAAATGATTGCAGTTGAAAAGCAGCGTCGACTCGAAATAAACCGATTTTATTACCAAGGTTTTTCTTTTCAAGATCAAGGGCCAGTTCGCGTACTTTTTTACCAATTGGCTTTTTCTTGAATATCCGGAAGAACTTCAAAAAGATATTTCCGCGGTCGCCGCGTTCACTTACGGGTCCAGACATTGAAACAGGCAGTACAAACGCGTCATCTATTGATCGCTTGTTTAAATCAACTTCCGGAAAAAGCTCCGACAACGTATCGGAGTTGCAAAGCCAACTGATTTCTTCATCATAAACTATCTCGACTACATCGTCGTCATCAATGTCGACAGCATGAGTTTCGGTAACACCCCGAACACTTGTACCAATTGCAAAGGATCGTTTAAGTTCAAGAATATCGTCTGGGGCCGATAAGATGATCTCCGCGGGCTGTTCTTCTCCACGGATAACAAGTCTGCTGATTCGCATAGAAATGAGGTTTATTAAGTTACTTGGAAGTGATCGAGGCAATTTTCTGAAGAGAACGAATTAAACAGTCTACCGTTGTAGCCGAAAAGGGGCTATAATATTAAGAAACATTTTATTATCAGCCAATACCATAAAAGGGGTAGGTCGATAATCAATGATTTTTAGTCGCATTCGGGATCAGAATACAGCATTCAGAAAACCAACTTTCCGGAGTGTTCCTTTTCACATTGAGGTTGACGAATACATTCACGAAAGGGCGCAAGGGCGCCAAGGTCTTTCGCGGTTCATGTCGAATTGATTCGTCGAAACACATTAATAGGGCAATAGAGGCTAGTTGATAATACTCAAACAGCCTTCGCTTTGCGTTTTTGCGCGCTGTATTTAAGCTTGTCATTGATGTCGTCGCTCAACTGTCTAATATGTGTATACTACCTTACATTGTTACCTCGGCGCTAATGGAGATCATTTTTTTGAGAAAAGGAGTTTGAGTGCAAAGAGGGCGAGCAGGCTGCTCATGGTATATCTGATGTACTTTTGGTAGGCGGCGTTCTGCAGAAATTTGGCAGAAGCCTTACTAACTACAAAAACGATGAGAAGATTGGTAATCGTACTTCCTGCCATTTGGATGGCCCCAAGTTGGAGCGTCTGAAGCCAGGCTCGCCCCCGTTCAGGATGTATAAATTGAGGAAGCAGCGAGAAATAAAGTATGGTAGTTTGTGGATTGAGAATGTTTCCAACAAAACCACGGACATAGAAGTACGAAAGCTTTCTATCCTGACCCGCTGTTTCAGCGTTTATCCATTCTTTTGTCTGCAAATTTTTGTAGGCGAGCCAAAGGAGATAAGCGATTCCTGCATACCGTAAAATGTCATAAGCAATCGGGACGGCGATCAACAACGCCGTTATACCAAGCATTGTGGCGGTGATGTGGAAGATAAATGCAGTGGTGATTCCGGCAACAGTGATCCAGCCGGCTGCTCGCCCATGACCAAGTGTATGACTGATATAAAGCATCATGTTCGGGCCGGGAGTCAACGCCATTCCAATTACCAGGAGTAGAAATGGCAGCAGTTCATGAGCAGGCATATCGACGATTGTTTACTTAAAATAAATCTCTGTTGCACCATAACCATATGCCGGGTGATATTGATTCACGAAGGTCTTCACTTCTCTTTTTAATTTCAGGATTTCGTGGATCTCATCCTTTAACTTGCCGGCGCCCACACCATGAATAACGATAAAAGATTTTTGATGATGCGCAATGGCGAGGTCGAGGTATTTCTCAACTGTTTTCAATTGGAGCGTGAGCTTCTCGAATGAAGACATTTTCTCGTAATCATCGGTTAACGATTCGATATGCACGTCAAGCACTTGTTTGGCTGGTTCAAGATGTTGCCGCGCTTGAGACGCATCGTACACTTTGTAACCAGCTCCCTGCAAACGCGCGAAATCTAGTTTCTCTTCGACGGCTCTTTCTGGATAAACGTCGAAAAGTTTATATGAAAAAGTAGCTTCCCCTTTTTGACGCAGTTCAGTAATGCGAGCGAAAACCTGTTTTGGTTTGAGCTTAAGAGATGTTTCGTAATATTCGGCCTTCTTTTTATCCGGTTTCAGCAATGAAAACTCAATGGCAAATAGCGGGCTGTCATTTACGTTTTCGAAAGGAATATCGTGCAGGTAAAAATCCTCAAATGCATGTACTTCATTCATCAACGCAAAACCATCTTTACCGATATACGATAGATCGTATTTAAATTTAAACCCAGCTTCAGTTCTGTTTATCAGGTGAACTTTAAGTTCATCAACAACATCGTCACCAAACTCATCATTATCGATCACCGGGATAAAGGTTAGCCAAACGCCATCGGCTACCCGTTTTACAACGGGCTTGGTTTCGCGACGAACGTCTTCGATGTATTTCTTCTCTTTTGGCGGAGCTGCAAAAAGTTTCTTCTCCGTAAATCGTTTGAAGTATGGGAAGTCGAGTTGATCGGCGTAAGCAGGAAACTTTACTCCTTTGACTTCCACCATGAACATCTTATCGTTGATTATATCGACGACCTGCGCTTCTTCATTGGTAAGTTTTACCAGCACCTTATCTCCTATCTCAAATTTCATATTCGTTCTGTTGAACGAAGGTACAATAGGCCTACGCAAAAAATGCGGCTAAATTTTACCTGGAAGTTTTGCTTAAACTATTTTGCCTTCCCTGGCTTCCTGTGCTAATTTACTTTTGCGGTAACCATACAGGAAATAGATAATTAGTCCTAATGCCATCCATGTAAAAAACCATCCCCAGGATTTGGCAGGAATTTCAATCAATAGGTATGAACACGAAAGCACCCCAAGAACTGGTATTAATGAATACTTCCGAACTACGGTTAATATCGAAATGATTGCCGCAAAAACAACAAAAATCAGGAATAATATTTCCTGGAATTTTTCAGTGCTCAGGCTTGAAATGTCTGCTTTGATTCGATCCCAACCTAGAACAACGAAAAGTATGTAAAGAATCGGAACGATGAATTGACCATTGATATACGGGAGCTTGAAGCCACCCTTACGAAGTCCATCCGCCTGGCGGGGGAGTGTTAGAACACCACCTGCGACTAACACGAAAGCGAACAGTGTCCCTATACTTGTAAGATCCGTCATCAACGAGCTTTGCATGAACAACGACGGAACAGCAACGATCACTGCAGTAATTATTGTAGAGATATAAGGCGTTTGATATTTCGGATGAATCTTTCCAAATGCTTTGGGCAACAAACCATCACGGCTCATACTCATCCAGATTCTTGGCTGACCGAGTTGAAACACCAGGAGTACACTTGTAGTTGCAACAACCGCACTGATCGAGATTACATAACTAATCCACTCATGGCCCACGCGCTCAAATACAAATGCCAACGGATCGTTGACGTTGAGTTCCGTAAATGGAACCATGCCCGTTAATACAAGTGCGATGAGAATATAAAGCACTGTACAAATCAACAGTGAATAAATCATTCCACGCGGTAGATCACGTTGAGGGTTTTTACATTCCTCCGCCGTCGTGGAAATGGCGTCAAACCCAATATATGCATAGAAGACAGCGGAAACACCTTTTAGTACTCCTTCAATCCCGTTCGGCATAAACGGACTCCAGTACGATGGTTTCACTGAAAATATACCCATGATGATCACGAAGATGATGACTGCAATTTTAAAGACCACCATTGCATTTGCGCTTCGCTTACTTTCTTTTATACCAATGTATGTCAGTATGGAAACGAGACCTACGATAATAAATGCGGGCAGGTTAATAAAGATGCGA
>JACMLR010000144.1 GCA_014379515.1 Chitinophagaceae bacterium | reverse complement strand
GACAAGAGTGTAACGCCGAAGGTTATTACTGCACCAGTTAAGTTTTCAATAATGCCACCAGGAACGTATAAGTTAAAGGTGAGGATTACGCCGATAGCCGAACTCAAAGGAATACTGAATAGCTCGTATTTCATTTTGAAAGCGTAGAAAGCCCGCAAGAGCGATTGGTATTGACGCACGTATTCCTGTAGGTTCATCACAGCCGGGTCTTCTGCGTTCACTTTAGTTGATGCCATTCTCTTAAATTTTCCCATAAGTACGATTGTGAAAGGAATATAAAGCAGAACACCACAGATGCCTAAGAATACCACTGTCAGGTTAGTATGATATTTTAGGCTCACATGAGCCAACAGTGCATAAACCATTAGCTGTAATGCAAAAGAGGCCCAGAAATATTGAAAGGAGGTTGTTGTATGTTTCTTAACTCTTGATCTTAATATTCTGTTAAGCGACATATTGTCGTATACATTCGTATCACCCGTTGTTAGGCAGTTTTTTTCCCACTGTCTTTTTAATTCTTCAAGTGTTTTCATTTCGTTATGGATTTAAGTTCTTACTTAGCCGTAGCTCTAATTCTTTCTTTATTCTGACAAGCTTTACACTGACGTTTGATTTTGTGAGTCCTGTGATAGATGCCATTTCTTCGTAACTCATATTTTCAAGATAAAGAAGGATAATCCCTTTGTTCAGCGGCGATAACGTTGCAATGGCATCGTACAATAGTCTGGTGTCTTCCAGGTTTGTTCCGCTATTCGGGTCCGCGATCTGGTGGTGCGACTCGGAAAGAGGTTCTGCCTGGTGCTTTATTGTTTTCCGTTTATATGTTAATGCGGTATTCAAGCACACGCTGTACATCCAGGTGGAAAACTTGGAATGTCCGTCGAACCGATGATACGATCGCCATAGCTGATACATCATCTCCTGCATCACATCGTCGCGCTCATCGGCATTCTGAAAATAGATCCTGCATACTTTGTGCGCTATCCCAATGTTTTGGTTTATCACCTCAAGGAATTCAGAATTGATTTGGTTATGCATTTGATTCATTACAATCAATTAGTAACAGGTGCCTGTCAAAAACTACAAACAATGTGAGATTTGTTTTTGAATTCACGAAGATTCCCGGATTGAATAGAGCCAGTCTTTATTTATTCAAATGACAGAAACGGCTGACTTTCACTGTCTATCGGCATTACTTCTGGCGAAATCAGCCAGGTTTCGGTATGCCATTAGAAATATTTCAATAGGCACATGGATAAAAGATTTACTATATTGTCCAATAACAAACCTTAAATTCTATCAGTAAACATTTGAAACTATGGCTACAAGTTCCCGTCGAAATTTCCTCCAAAAAATCACAGCTTCGGCAATCGCGTTACCTATTGTCTCAGGCGCGGCTTTGGAAAGTTTAGCGCTGCCAACTGCGATTCCCTACCAGGGACCGGTATTACGCGTTGCTATCATGGGGCTCGGCAGTTATGGTACACGGGTAGCGGACGCAATGCAGTCATGCACGATGGCTAAACTAACCGGGGTGATCAGCGGAACGCCTTCCAAAGTCAAGGAGTGGCAAACGAAGTATAACATTCCCGAAAAGAACTGTTATAACTATGAGAACTTTGATGACATCAAGAATAATCCAGACATCGATGCAGTCTATATCATCACACCTAATGCATTACATAAGCCTCAGACGCTTCGTGTAGCGAAAGCGGGTAAGCATGTGATCTGCGAAAAACCGATGGCGGTCAATGCGGCCGATGGCCAGGCAATGGTTGATGCCTGTAAAAAGGCCAATGTAAAACTCTTCATTGGATACAGGATGCACCTTGAACCCAAAACCCTTGAAATCGTTCGCATGCGTAAAGATGGAGAGTTTGGAAAAGCATTGTTCTTCCAGGGTTTGTGTGGTTTTAAGATCGGCGACCCCAATCAATGGAGGTTGAATCAAAAACTTGCAGGGGGCGGAGCGATGATGGATATTGGTATCTATGCTGTAAATGGTGCGCGCTACATGATAGGTGAGGAACCCACTTGGGTCACTGCGCAGGAAACAAAAACGGATCCTGTAAAATTTAAAGAAGGTGTTGATGAAACGATCCAGTTTCAATTCGGTTTTCCGAGTGGTGCGGTCGCCTCTTGTTTATCAACGTACAGCATGAATAACCTTGACCGTTTTTTCCTGAATGGCGAAAAGGGATATGCAGAGATGCAACCTTCAACTGGGTATGGGCCGATCAAAGCCAAAACACATGCAGGAGAGTTGACACACATCCACGTTACTCATCAGACGGTTCAAATGGATGAGATGGCTGCTATGATCTTGCAAGGTAAGAAACCGATCATACCCGTCGACGGGGAAGAAGGTGTGAAGGACATGAAAATTATTGATGCGATTTTCCTCGCTGCCAAGACCGGTAAGAAAGTAGCACTGAAATAATTCAAACTTCGTTGCCACGAAAAATGCTTCTAAATGGAAATGGAAATCTTTGGACAGGTTGATGACTATATCAACCAATTGGTAGGAGGCGAGGACGAGGTGCTGCGTGCTACTATTCAATCGATCAGCGACGCCGGCATACCCTCGATAAGCGTTTCTGCTAATCAGGGTAAATTTTTGCAGGTGTTGGCAAAAACATGTAACGCCAAACGTATCCTAGAAATCGGAACCCTTGCCGGCTACAGCACGATATGGATGGGACGCGCCCTTCCCAGGGATGGAAAACTTATTTCCCTGGAATACGAAGCACTGCACGCACGCGTCGCTCAGGGTAATATTGACAAAGCCGGCCTGACAAAGGTCGTTGATATCAGAGTTGGAAAAGCGATAGAATTGTTGCCACAGCTTGTTGCCAGCAACGAAGGACCGTTTGATTTGATCTTTATCGATGCAGATAAACCTCCATACACAGAATATTTTCAATTGTCCCTTAAGTTATCCAGACCCGGAACACTGATTGTTGCAGATAATGTGATTCGTGAAGGCAAAGTATTAGATGCGAAGTCAAGTGACGAGATGGTCAGGGGTGTACAACGGTTCAATGCATTTTTAGCGAGCTGTACAGCTGTTACCTCAACCATTATACAAACCGTTGGTTCCAAGATGCACGATGGAATGGCACTGGCTGTTGTGCAGTAGGATTAAAACAGCTGTCTCTCTACGTAAAATATTATGTTCCGTGCTGCGTTTTGTCTGCATTAAAATCTTCAGTTGCCACAAATTGCGTTGTGATGGACGGTCTGCAGCGCCAATAAATCATATGTATATTTGATTAATCAAACACTCAACCCATGAAAAGCACTTTTTTAAGGCGCACTTTACTGCTCTCGATACTATGCGTATCCTGTTCGATCGTTTCATTTTCGCAACAGTTTAAAGTTTTATTATTCACCAAGACAGATGGATTTCACCATGAATCTATTCAGGAAGGCGTCGCGGCTGTCCGTCAGTTGGCAAGCCGGAATAATTTTACAGTTGACTGGCAGGAGAACGCATCTATTTTTAACGATAAAGCACTCGAAAATTATAAGGTCGTGATATTTCTGAATACAACAGGTAATGTCCTGGACGAAAAGCAACAAGCTGCCTTCGAAAAATTTATTAAAGCTGGAAAAGGATATGTTGGTATTCATAGTGCATCAGATACAGAATATGAATGGCCTTGGTACACCAAAATGGTAGGTATGATGTTTAAGATACACCCACAGCAGCAGACCGCATACCTCACTGTCGAGGATAGCAACTTCCCGGGTATGGAACGTTTCCCTAAAAGACTTTTGTGGACAGACGAGTGGTATGAATATGGAGACCGCAAGACTGACGACTTGCATATTTTGGTAACGGTAGACGAGAAGACTTATGATCCTAATACGAAGTGGGGAG
>JACMLR010000018.1 GCA_014379515.1 Chitinophagaceae bacterium | reverse complement strand
TAAGGAAGCTGATGAAACAAAACTGGTAAATGTTGGTCGACTTACGATTGTCGTTGCCATGATCATCTCAGTGATACTAACCTGGGAAGATGTTCTTGGAATCGGCGGAACCGGCGGGTTCACTTTCATTCAAAAATATACAGGGTTTATAAGCCCGGGTATTTTCTCGTTGTTCATCCTTGGTATGTTTTGGAAAAGAACAACCGGTGCATCAGCAATTGCCGGTATCATTGTCGGTTTCCTCGTCTCCGTCATTTTCAACAATTATGCACCGCAGTGGTTCGGCCACGAAACAATATTTTATACCGCGTATGGAGTAATTAAAGATGGCGTAACAACATGGGAGATTCCATTCCTGATAACTATGGGTTGGTCGTTCTTCTTCACAATGCTCGTTATGATCCTGATGAGTCTTGCTGGTCCGAAAATAAATCCCAAAGCATTCCAGCTCGACAAAGCAATGTTCAAACTTGCCCCGCAACACATTGTGATGATTGTGCTAGCGTTGTTAATTCTTACTACTATCTATGTAAAGTTCTGGTAAGCGTAGTTGGAAGGTCGGCTGTTGTTTGCAATTGTTCTGCACGAAAGTTTTTTCGAAAGGAGGAAGGAGTAGTATGTTTCAATTTCAAAAACTGTTTATTGAAATTTGCCAGGGTATTATAACCACTCTCGAAACAGATATCCGAAACTGACTCTTGACTTTCTACAAGCAACTTGCACGCGTTACCTATCCGCAATTCATTCAAAAAACCGATATACGTTTTCTTCGTGCTTTTTTTGAAATAAGTACAGAACGCCGGAACACTCATGCCAGCTATTCTTGCTAATTTGTCGATCGCGATCTCTTCTTTAAAATTTTTAAACGTAAAATCAAAGATTGCATCGATCCGGGCTTTCTGGTTGTTATTGTATGCTCGTATCGGTTGAGTGGAGATCAAATCATAATTATCCGCTGCCAGTAAATCAAGACACTCACACAATCGCGTTATGCGCGAAATGCCCGCAGCGTGTTCTAACAGTTTGATGATTGGTTCGAGTATTTTTCGACAGCTTTCCGAAGGTTTAATTCCTTTTGCAGATTCGTTGAGTACACGGCGGATCGAACTGCATTCGGGTAATTCGAGAAATCGCTCTCCCCAAAATTTTTCATTAAACTGTACAACAACGGCACTCGTCACTAAATCTTTGTGCGCTTTTTTGAAACAATGCGGTAAGTTAGCTCCGATGAAAAATATGTCCCCAACTTTAAACTCTCCAATATGATTTCCCACCATTGCAACGCCTTCCCCTTCCGTCAGCAAAATCATTTCATACTCTATATGTTGATGCCAGGGAACTTCAAAATGTGGGGTTCGATAGGTACGGGCAACGAAAGAGGTGTTTTCTGACAATGCGAGTTTCTCGACAAACGGCTTCATAATAAAACTATTTTACTATTGCTACGGGTGGTAAGGTAGAAATTTTATTAAAATAGTTTATGTTTTGGCAAATAAAGTGGAAGTCGGTTTCACTGCCTTCCGGTAATTTCGGTTTGTACTTCAAACGATGCTGCCCATGTTGCTTCTTGGAATTGATCTTGGAACCTCTTCTATTAAAGTATCCGTGGTGGATGCTGAAAGCCAATTATGTGTTGCGTCGGCGCAATTCCCCGATACGGAAGCGGATATTATCTCCCTACAGCATGGTTGGGCGGAGCAATCGCCAGCTGGTTGGTGGGACTTCACTCGTAAAGCAATTCAAAAAGCGCACGCTTCAAAGAAATATGATCCATCAAAAATTGCTGCCATTGGCATCTCTTATCAAATGCATGGGCTGGTTTGTGTCGACAAAAACCAAGAGGTTCTTCGTAACAGTATTATTTGGTGTGATAGTCGCGCCGTTCCATACGGCGAAAGAGCCCTCAAAAAAATTGGGGAAGAAAAATCGCTCGCTCACTTACTTAATTCACCTGGAAATTTCACTGCGTCCAAACTTGCATGGGTAAAAGCAAACGAACCGGAGATTTATAAACAAATCGACAAGATCATGTTGCCCGGTGATTTCCTTGCAATGAAACTAACGGGTAAGATCACTACAAGTATCAGTGCTTTGAGCGAAGGAATTTTTTGGGATTTTAAAGACGATAAAATTTCCACGGATGTGTTGTCAGCGTTCGGAATCGATCAGGCGCTAATTCCTGAAGTGCACGACTTGTTTTCTTCACACGGGGAGGTTACATCGGCAGTTGCAGATGAACTTGGAATTACTCCCGGTATTCCCGTAACATATAAGGCCGGTGATCAACCAAATAATGCACTTTCATTGAATGTGCTACAACCTGGAGAAATTGCCGCAACCGCCGGTACCTCTGGTGTTGTGTACGGTGTGACGGATAAAGTGAGCTATGATAAATTATCACGCGTGAATAGTTTTGCGCATGTCAACTACCAGCCGGATGAAAAACGAATC
>JACMLR010000143.1 GCA_014379515.1 Chitinophagaceae bacterium | reverse complement strand
TTCCCATCACCCAATAACACTAACCCATTCAACGCATCATACCTCCCGGTGGATACTTCAGTCCCATAATCATTTCCCACCGCCACAATATCCAAATGGGTATCATCATTCACGTCATCAATAACAATTCCATTTAATGGCGATAACTGCGCTGCCGCGGGCAGTGCATGAACCACGAATTTGCCGTTCCCTTTGTTTTCGATATATGAGCTTAGGCTGTAGGTAGCAGTTAGCTTGTACGATTTATCCAGCACTTCTTTGGTAAATACCTGGTCGAGCGTAGCCTCGGCAAAGGATTTGTAGGTAAGATATTTTTTCTTCAATGCAGGAAGCTGTGTCATCACATCGTTTCGGCTGTGGGATGGAAATTCTGACCGGGTTCCTTTGACATCGGGCAAATACAATGCTGGTATCGCCATGTAAGTTTTATTCTTACCAAAATCACCAGCATACATCCGCGCTGGATACATACTATCGGTGCGATAATAACTATTTCCACCAAGGTTGCCGGCAACGTAATCGACATCACCGTCATTGTCAAAGTCTCCACTCGCGATACTCGTCCACCAACCCGATAGATCGTTCAACCCGCTCGTCGCGGTTTTATTAGTTAATCTTCCTTTTTCATTATGAAACACCGTCAACGGCATCCATTCTCCCGCCAGCATCAGATCTATCCAACCGTCGTTGTCATAATCCGACCATGTTGCATCACAAACCAAACCAATATCTATAAGCCCGGCAGCAACATCTTTTGTTACATCAGCAAAGGAAACTTTTCCTGGTTTTGAATCATTGCGGTAAATCATACTGCTGGCAGGTGCCGGATATTTACGGGGTATCAACCGCGAGCCAACGAAAAGATCGAGGTCTCCATCATTATCATAATCCGCTGCTTTTACGCAACTCTTACTATTGGTATTGCCCGGAATTGCACTGCTATCATAGCTAAAATTTCCCTTACCATCATTTACAAAAAAGCGATCCCGATAGTAGATATGGTTTTGGTCGAATTCATTACTACCACTGGCAGTATACAAATCCATATCACCGTCTGCATCCGCATCAAATAATAATGCACCCGTCACTTCTGGTTTTGGCGCATTTGAACCGACCAATGCGGGTAATTCTCTTTTCGAAAACTTTCCTCCCGATTGCTGCAGGTAGAAAAAACTTTCATTGTATGTTGATGCTCCGATGAAAAGATCTTCCAGCCCATTACCGTCGACATCAGCAACGGCCAAACAAGGGCCATACTCCGAAAGTTTGTGAGGCAGCAGCGGTTGGTAGTCAAAGTCAATATAATCTGTCTCGATGTGCCTGTATGGAATCAGTGCACTTACCATTGGCGTAAAAAATTTCATTTTTTCTACAGGCATTGACTGCCTAGACAAACCTTCACTTTCTTTCACTACTAATGTCCCGTTAATGGTAGGAGAGGCGATCATTTGATGTTTTCCTCCAGGCCAAACCACGACAACACTGTCAATTGCTTGTTTGTTTCCAAGTCCGAAATGTACAGTCGCTTCAACACTCGATAAATATCCACGATATGGATAGTTTTCCATTACCTGGATGGAATCTGCGACATACAGCTTTACAATTGCACCAAGTCCATTTATATTTTGTGCGCCGCCTTTAAAAGCAACATTCAGATAATTTGTTGGAGCGTTTTTCATTGAGTTGTTTTGAAACACGAAAGCTGGATCATTGATGTTGCTAACTACATAATCAAGGTCGCCATCGCGATCCAAATCAACATAGGCTGCACCCGCACTAAACGAGGCTATTTTTAGTCCCCAGGATTCGGTAACGTTCTCAAATTTTAGCGCCCCGGTATTTCGATACGCATAATTTGGAATTTTGATCTGAGGGATTTGCTCGAGGATGTCCTGCTTTGATGCAAGAATCGAGTACTTCTTATTGTATACAATGAAATCATTGTCGGTCACGTCTTTCGGATAACCGTTTGTTACCATCATATCCTTATGGCCATCATTATCAAAATCAGCTAATAAAGGACTCCAACTCCAATCCGTTTCTGCAACCCCTGCATAAAATGCGACATCCGAATAAACAGGCAATCCAATATGCGAACTATCGCCTCCGATCACTCCATTATGTAGTTGCAGCGTATTGCGAACATATTGATATACGATTCCAGATGCACTCATGCTTTGATAATAGAAGTAATTATTACCGACAAGATTTTTCTTCTTGCGGTAATTATCTTCTGGGTTCATATCAACTGCCATGATATCCGGTAAGCCATCATTATTGATATCCGCAATATCGTTCCCCATTGCGCTTTGCGATGTATGTTTCAGCACAGTCAGCGCCATATCCCTGAAAGTTCCATTGCGCTGATTAATATATAACAAGTCGCTTCCAAAAAAATCATTCGTTACATAAATGTCTTTCCAGCCATCATCATTCAGATCGGCAATACCGATCCCCAATCCGAATCCATCGTCTTTGATTCCTGCTTCTTTTGACACATCGGTGAATATTGGATGATTTTTTCCGTTGGTATTTCCGTCGTTGCGAAAAAGTTTATCTGAGATAGATGTCACCACTTCCTGGCCACCACCATCAAACCTCGTGCTATTACGCTGCGCGAGTTTAGTATTTACAATATAAACATCAAGGTCGCCATCATTATCATAATCAAAAAACGCTGCCTGTACCGACATGCTCGTATCAGCGAGGTTATACTCTGCAGCCATATCGCGAAAAACAGGAATCCCGTTTTCGTTCACTCCCTGGTTGATATAAAATAGATTTTGCCGCCGCTTCGCATCACGATGGATCGTTGCACATACGTAGATGTCCAGCAGTCCATCATTGTTAATATCGACAACTGAAGCTGCGTTACTCCATTTGCCCTGGCCATTCACCCCGGCAGCTTCCGTGACATCGTTGAACGACATGTTGCCTTTGTTCAAATACAACTTGTTTGAGAGTTGACTTGCAGTGAAATACAAGTCGGGTAAACTATCATTGTTAAAATCACCTACAGCCACCCCTCCGCCATTATACAAAAACTCCATGTCCATCGGGTTGATGGAATCATTTTCTGTAACGATATTATTAAAACTGATCCCTGTTGATGAAGCAGGCAGTTGTTCAAACAATGTTGTTTTTTTAGAGGAACATGCGACCGAGAAGAGCATCAAGCCAACCAAAAATCTTTTCATAAATGCGAGCCGTTTTTTCGTAACGGTAAAGATCGGAATTTCAGCTCGAATACTCTTTCTCAATTGGCGAGCATGCGACTTTCTGAATTCTTTATTCTTTATCCTGTATTCTCTCCTCAGCATAGTGCAGTATAGACAAGCTGATGTGAATCTCTATTTTTAAGAACATTAATACCCATAAATCTACCAAGCTTAACAAAAACGATTGCCATGAGTAAAAAGCTATTTCGATTTTCAATCATTCTAATTCAGTCACTACTATTATTCCTGACGTCGTTTGCGCAACAAACAATTCGGGTGACTGGCCGCATTGCGGAAGAAGGATCGAATAATTCTGTTGTCGGTGCGTCTGTTGTTGTAAAAGGAAACAACAAAATCGGAACTGTCACCGGGGATGATGGAAACTTTTCTATTCAGGTTCCTTCCAACGCGACGCTCATCATCAGCTCACTTGGCTATGTAAAGAAAGAAATAGAAGTAAACAACCAGGGAACGCTGAATGTGAATCTTGTTTCTCAAACTGGTCAATTATCAGATGTAGTAGTAATTGGGTATGGTAGCCGCCAACGAAAAGATCTTGTCGGTTCTGTTGCGGGCATTCGCCCTCGCGATATTGAGCGAAGCAGTTCCTTAACTCCTGAAGTTGCCATGCAGGGCCAAATGGCCGGTGTCCAGGTAACACAGGGTAGTGGTGATCCAACAGCCAGGGTCAATATTCGGATTAGAGGAACGAACACCTTTGCACCGAATGGTTCGGCCGATCCGTTATATGTTATCGACGGAATTCCAATTATCGAGGGTGGCCAGGGAGTTACACCGGATCCGGTGAATGACCCAACCCGTCGTGGTGGAATTAATCTTTACACAATCATCAACCCAAATGATATCGAATCGCTCACTGTTTTGAAAGATGCAGCTGCAACAGCTGCATATGGAGTTCGTGGGGCCAATGGGGTTATTCTTATTACCACCAAGACAGGTCGCGGCAACAAAATGCGGATTGACCTCGATGTTACCTACGGGATTCAAAAAATCCCCAAAACGTACGACGTTCTAACTACACCACAGTATGTAAAATTCTATAACGATTCCTATAATGCCAATCCTGATAAGGGACCAGGCAACACAATAATTCCGATTCAAAACGCAACCGATTTTAGCAATTTGTGGGATCCATCCAATCCACAATACATCGGCGGGCGGTCAACTTACGATTGGCAAGACGCAATTCAAAATAAAAACGCGGTTATCCAGGATTATAATCTTCGCGCAAGCGGAAGTGCAGGTGGTACATCGTATAATTTTTCAGTTGGCCATTCCAACCAGGAAAATGTTTTCTTTGGAAGTGAAGTAGAAACCTACAGCGTTTCCACCAATCTCATTACTAAAATTGGAAAATACCTGGAAGCTGGTTTAAATCTCCGCGGCTTTCAACAGCGTCGTAAAAACGGAGGTGGCGATAACCTGAATGTTTGGCAAGCTGCGCCATGGCAGCCGATATACGATCCAAATGGACCTTACGGATATGCACCACTGTGGACATTAAACGCTCCGATCACTCCGTCAACATTCAATAAATCAACCTTGTTTGGCAGACAATATGTAGCTTATTCTAATCCACTAGCTGCATCAAGAACTGGCGGTTCTGTCAATCAGAACCAAACCGGCATCGGTACCGCATATCTTTCATTGCAACCAATTGCTGGCTTGAAAATTAAAGGAAGTGTCAACCTGAATCAAATCACGCTAAATACAAGCAACTTCAGAAACTTTGATGCCTGGTATTTTGAAGAGAATCCTAATAGTCCTTTTGCAGGAGTTCCAAATGCTCAAAATGGTACGCGCCCGATCGCATTGAGTTTCTTCAATAGTATCGTCACCAGCAAGCTGCTAGCATTAAATATTGAGTATCTAAAAAGTTTCAAAGATCACAACTTCATTGCAACAGTTGATATCTCTAAACAAGATTATACATGGTCAGTAAATGGAGCGAATGGTTTTACCACGATCGAAGATCCAAGTTTACGTTCATTCAGCCCTTCAGGTTTTGAACGCGGATATAGTGAAGTGAGAGACCGGTATGTATTACTTGGGTATTTTGGTCGTATCTCATACAACTATCAAAGTAAATATTATCTCGAGGTTCTTGCCCGTCGCGATGGTTCATCAAAATTCGCACCCGGTTACCAGTTCGGTACTTTCCCATCTGTGGCAGTTGGCTGGCGTATTTCGCAAGAAAAATTTCTTGCAAACGTTGCCTGGCTCAACGATTTGAAATTTAAGGCGAGCTACGGTGTACTAGGAAATCAGACAACCCGTGGTTGGCAGTTCCTGTCAGTTGCGAGTGCTTCGCCACCAAATTATAACCTCGGTCAGAATAATACAAACAACGTAGGTATTTCTTATACCAATTATCCTAACCCATCACTTACCTGGGAAAAACTGAAGTCTTTCAATGGAGGATTCGATGCCGTGCTATTAAACAACAGTCTTGCGATCACAGTCGAGTACTATAATAAAGTAACCGAGGGGATTATTCAACAGGTTCTACTTCCCCCAAGTACAGGCATTTTACTTGAAGCGGATGTGAATATCGCTGACGTACTGAATCGTGGATTCGAATTCACAGCCAGCTATAATAAACGATTTGGTAAACTAGGCGTCAATGCTTCATTCAATTTGACTACCCAACATAACGAAGTATTAAGCCTTGCAAACAGTAACAGGGCACTTCGCGGACAGTCATCCATCGAAGTTGGTTTTCCAATTGGATATATCAACGGTTACAAAACGGATGGTATCTTTCAAACTCAAAAAGAAGTTGACGATTATAATGCTGCCATCGATGATCGGACCTCCGCATCGAACAAACCTGGTGATATTCGCTTCCAGGACATCTATGGCGCAGCACTACCTGGTACCACAGACCGCAATTTCACCAAGGATGGCATTGTCAATGACCAGGATCAAACATACCTGGGTAAAACAATTCCGGGTTACTTTGGTGGTGTAACACTTGGTGCGGATTATAGCAATTTCGATATCTCGTTTTTGTTTACATATCGCGGCGATGTTCAGCGTTATAACTTCGCGCGTGCCGCAGGTGAAGGCATGAGTGGAAACGGGCGCAACCAATTTGCATCAGTACTGAACGCTTGGACCGAACAAAAACCAAATACATCAATTCCACGTGCAGTCTTCCGCGATCCAAATGCGAACCTTCGCTTTTCAGATCGTTTTGTAGAGGATGCCGGTTATGTTCGGTTACAAAATCTACAGGTAGGATACAATTTTGCTGAGAAAATGCTCCAGCGCACAAAGGTTATCCAGAATCTACGATTGTACGTAACCGGTATAAACCTGTTTACCATTACACCTTACAGTGGGCTGGATCCGGAAGCAGACTTTTATTTCCCACTTACCCGCCAGTTACTGGTTGGACTTAAAGCCTCCTTTTAATTACCAGCAAAACAAGAATTATGAAGAACAGTTTTTTCAATAAGGTACTTATCGTTCTCTGTCTCGGTTCGGTCGTCTACATCGCTTGTAATAAGAAGGTGCTTGACGTGCCACCTCCGACAGTAAGTGAACTTTCATTTTTCAAATCGGAAGCAGAATTCCGAAAGGCAATCATCGGTGCTTATGCCGGCATTATTGATTATTACTCCACCGGTAATCACGGCGGTGGTGGTGGTGGAACAGGTGGTAGTGCAATGCTGGAGGTTTGGTTCAAACCTGCCGACGATGTAACCGTAACTGCCGCAAGCGATGCATTTGAATATTTTGACAATATTACTCCCGGCGCTGGTAAACTCGACCAGGCATTCCGAAGCAGTTACGTAATGATCGGCCGGGCAAATAAAGTAATCGAAAAACTGCGCGAAGCGGATCCTGCTATTTTCGTCACAACAGGAATGAGAGAAACGATGGAAGGTGAAATGTTATTCCTTCGTTCTTTAGGTCATTTTATGTTGTGGAATCTTTTTGGAACCGCACCGGTTGACACGATCGTTGTGAAATCACAAGATCAGATTGGTTTACCAAGTTCGACCGGAACGCAACTGCTGGATCAATGTATTGTTGATTTGACAAAAGCGGCTGCGCAACTACCGACTTCATGGGGAACATCAGAAGTGGGTCGGGCAACGAAGAACTCAGCATTTGGGTTGCTAGGTAAATCCCTTGTGTTTCGGGCAAATGCAACGAATGGCAACGCCGCTGATTATACCGCAGCAATTGCGGCGTTTAATCAAATTACAGGGGCGGCACTTACTGCAAATTTCAACGACAACTTCGATGCAACGAAAGAGAATAACGTAGAATCGCTTTTCGAGTTCCAGGCAGGAAAGAACATGGGTGGTGCCCCGCAGAATTCGTGGCTTTCGAATGATGCGTGCGATTGCGGAGTAGCCGGATCTTATTTCCAAATGTTTTACGAAGGCCCAAGTGGTGCCGGTGGCGGGATCTATCGACCATCAGCAAAACTTAAAGCTGCTTTTGACGCAGCTGATCCCAGGCTTCCTCTAACTATCAACCCAGATGCAACCAAAAACCAGTTTATTAGATACATCGTTGGTGGTGATGCGCTGGATGGTCAGGTGAATTCGATCAACAACATTCGCATTTTAAGATATGCCGATATTCTTTTGCTTAAGGCAGAAGCAGTCTTGAAATCAAATGGGAGCAAAAGCGAAGCAATTGGCCTGGTGAACCAAATAAGAGCACGTGCCCGTAATATGGTAGGAGGCGGCACTGCGCCCGCAGACTTCTCTGCAGCGGAGACTAATGAGGGTGTTATCATGGGATGGATAATGGATGAGCGTCTTCGTGAATTTGCGGGTGAGGGTGTACGTTGGTTTGATTTGCGCCGTTGGCACCTGGCGAAATTCATCACATTAAACAACGCTTTTTTCAGCTCGAATTCCCCTGCTTCAGTAAAGTTTGAGAACACACAGTTCCCGAACAAAAACTTATTTTTCCCAATCCCTCTTTCCGAAACCTCTCGTAATGTAAACATCGTACAAAACGAAGGTTATTGATTTGGATTGATTAAGGTGGTCGTATAAATGGTTAAGTTTAAGTTAGCTTCTCAATGGCAGTCTTTTTGAGAAAACCCCCGGATTTTTCCGGGGGTTGTTTGCTTATAATTTAACTTAGTTACTATTCAATATTTCATTGATTCAAATTTGAACTGATATGAGAAAATTGCGTTTGCTTATTTGTTTCGTTCTACTTCATCAGTTCTTGTTCGCAGCTTCACCGGTTCGTCCGGTGCTACTCACTTGTGAATACCTCTCGAATCCCATTGCCATTGACATTTCCACTCCACGGTTTGCGTGGAATTTTAGTTCTGCTGAATCAAATCAATTGCAGTCTGCTTATGAAATCATTGTGAGTGATAATGTAAATGACATTACGAAAGGTGCTGGCAATGCCTGGCAAACGGGTAAGATTAATTCATCTCAATCGCTGCATATTTCTTATGCCGGAGCCGAATTGAAACCTGCAACAAAATATTATTGGTGCGTAAAAATTTATGATGGAAAAGGTCAGGCTTCCGAATGGAGCGAACCCGCAAGTTTTGTCACCGGTTTGTTTAGCACCTCAGGTTGGTCAGCTCAGTGGATAGGTGATGGAAAGTCACAGCCCGCCAAAGAAGAAGACTATTATAAGGATGATCCGATGCCGTTGTTACGGAAGTCGTTCTCCCTAAAAAAGAAAGTTAGTTCTGCAATACTTTTTATCAGCGGACTTGGTTACTACGAGGCATATCTAAATGGTAAGAAAATCAGCGAGAATGTGTTGGATCCGGGTTTTACCACTTATGGCAAACAGGTACTTTATGTTGGTCACGATATAACATCCATGGTAAAAAAAGGCGAAAATGTTGCTGGGATTATATTGGGAAATGGCTGGTGGAACCCTTTACCTTTTAAACTTTTTGGACGATGGGATCTTCGCGATTTTCAACAAACCGGACGGCCCTGCGTGATTGCGGAATACCGGATTACTTATACCGACGGAACAACTGAAAAAATCATAACCGATGAAAGCTGGCAAGCAGCACCCGGGCCGATTCTTCGAAACAATATTTATCTCGGCGAGCACTACGACGCGCGTGAGGAAAAACCAGATTGGCTAACTACCAAAAAATTGAAAGGCTGGACATCCGCCGTGGCCGTGCGTGGTCCACGGGGTGTGTTGACTGCACAACTACAACCTCCAATAAAAATAACTGTCGTTGTAAAACCGATTAGTATAAAAGAATTGTCAAAAGGAGTATACATAGTCGATATGGGACAAAACTTTGCTGGCGTTGCACGAATCAAAGTGAAAGGTGTGGCTGGTACAAAAATCACCATGCGGTTTGGGGAAGGAATATTTGCCGATGGAACATTGAACGTAATGACAACAGTCGCCACCCAGATAAAAAAAGGTGGAATCAAAGGGGGGCCAGGTGCACCTGAAACAGCGTGGCAGGAAGACAGCTACACTTTGAAAGGCGCTGCGCTTGAAACCTGGGCACCAAAATTTACTTTTCATGGATTTCAATACATCGAGATAAAAGGATGGCCAGGCGTTCCAACAGTTAACGATATCGAGGGTCTGCGAATGAATTCTGATTTAGAATTACGTGGCTCATTTGCATGTTCAAATGAGCAGTTGAACAAACTACATGATGTAATCCAATGGACTTTTTTAAGTAATGTGTTTAGTGTTCAGTCGGATTGTCCCGCTCGGGAGAAAATGGGCTACGGTGCAGACATGGTCGTAAGCGCAAACGCTTTCATGTACAACTACGATATGGCTAATTTTTATCGTAAGGCGGTGCGCGACTTTGCAAATGAGCAACGACCTAAAGGCGGGATGACTGAGATCGCGCCATTTACAGGTATTGATGACCGTGGTTACGGAGATTTATCAGGACCGCTTGGCTGGCAACTTGCTTTTCCATACCTGCAAAAGCAGTTGTATGAGTTTTATGGCGATAGTAATATCATCAAAGAGAATTACCCGGCGTTGCAAAAGCAAATTTCTTTTTTACAATCGCAGGCGAAAAACAACTTATTTTATTGGGATATCAGCGACCACGAAGCGCTCGATCCACGTCCCGAGGCTTTTTCTGCATCATTGTTTTATTATCATCACGTTTTGCTTGCATCTGAGTTTGCAACACTACTAAAAAATCCGGTCGACACTGCACGCTATCGAAAGCTGGCAGACGGCATCAAACGGAGTATCATCAACCAGTATGCGATCCCTAACTCCGGTCGTTTCGATAATGGCACTCAATCCGCGCAACTTTTTGCATTGTGGTATAAAATTGCACCTGATAAGGGAAAGGCCTTCGATCAGCTGGTAAGTGAATTCGAGCGGCACAAGTGGCATGTGTCAACTGGTATTTTTAGCACGACGATGTTATTTGATGTGCTCCGCGAAAACAATCGCAACGACCTCGCGTATAAAATTGCGTCTCAACCAGACTATCCGGGTTGGTTGAACATGATCAATAATGGTGCAACAACCCTTTGGGAAACCTGGAAATTTCCCGAGACGGGTCCATCAAGAAATCATCCAATGTTCGGATCGATTGATGAATGGTTTTACCGCTCTTTACTTGGAATTAATCAACTCAGCCCCGGGTTCTCTAAAATTCAAATCAAACCACAGCCAGTTGCAGAATTGAACTGGGCGAAAGGTTCGTATCAATCTGTACGTGGCACAATCAGTAGTGATTGGAAAAAGGAAAATGGAAAGTTTGTTTTAAATATTGGCATCCCACCGAATACCACGGCTGAGGTTTGGGTGCCGTCAAAGTTGAATGTGCCTCTAACACAAAACAAACAGACAATTGCAGTAGATCGTTACGTAGAGGGATATGCGATAGTCACTGTTGGATCTGGAAGCTACGAATTCGTGACAGCGTTGTGAGATTTCTCGCGCTCCCGCCTCAGCGGGAGCGACGCGGAGAAAACAGGCACGCTAAGCTGCGGAATACAATACTCGCAAAAGACGCGAAGCCGCAATGGTCTTAACTTAATGATTAACTATTAAGGTTGTGCGGTAGAACAATG
>JACMLR010000142.1 GCA_014379515.1 Chitinophagaceae bacterium | reverse complement strand
TGAATTTCTGTTCGCTCAGTCATGGGTTGACCATGGCTGAATTCAAATTTTCCATCTTTGTTTTTGTGGAGACTTCCGATCCCTTCTATATACATCGGCTTGCCGATATTAAGCAGGATTTTACCTTCGGAAACGAACGAGTCAAGGTCAGACTCGGCAAGTGGCTTTATTTTACCGGTTTTTAAGCGGATGTAATCAATCAGCTCATCGTCTGGCCGTAAGACTTGCTTTTGGTTGAACTTGACCTGCTGCAGAAAGTCTGCAAAGTTTTTATCTGAAGGTTCTGGAATAGCGACAGCCTTATCAATAACAAATTGGCCGATCCCCGGGAGATTGAGCAGTTTGTGTTCGTAAAGAAAATGAGCAAGTAAACCTGATATTTTCAAGCTGAATGGATTTAGGCGCAATTTAGCAATTAAATAGAAACGAAAGCGGAACGGGATTATTTTTGCGCGCTAATCGATTGGTAATAAAACTTTTTGGAATGCTGACTGAGAAAGAACAACAGTTTATCAAACATTGGGAAGCAACTCGTGATTCGCAGAAAAAGCTTTCGAACCAGTTGCTTTTTGGGATCCCCGTTGGCCTGTTATTTGGCGTACCGGTTCTGCTTATTTTGTTCTCGGGTAAATTTTGGTACACGAGAGCGGATACGGTTGCAAATAGTAAAGCAAGCCCTGTGGTATTAGTCGTTGCTGTAGTCATTATCGCTGCTTTTGTTGCAATTTTTTACAAGCGTCATCAATGGGATATGAAAGAGCAGTACTATAAGCATTTAAAATCCAAAATCAAGGATCAATAAGTTCCTTTTTAAATGCAGCTTTTAAATTGAATAGGATGTCTACTAACGGAACAATATATTTGCAAAAAATGAGTATGAGGTTTGTTTTCTATTGCCTGATTTTTTTATCCTTTGTTTTCACTGGTTGTCTCAAGAAAAATGATGATTGCCCATACTCTGTTGCTAAAATCGTAGCGCCAGTTTCCGAAGAAATGGCCGTAGCGGATTATCTTTCTACCAATGGAATTACTGCTATAAAACATGCCAGTAATTTATATTATGAAATTGTTCAGCCTGGCGCCGGTGCTGCACCCGGACAGTGTTCTGGCATCATGGTAAAATACAGTGGTAAACTTACGAATGGTAACGTATTCGATAGCCAGAACAGCACGATCTTCACATTGGGAACATTAATCGAAGGTTGGAAAATGGCACTTCCACTTATTAAAAAAGGCGGTCAGATCCGTTTATATATTCCACCATCACTCGGATACAAAAATGTTGATGTTACCAATGCGGGCGTTGTTGTAATTCCCGCCAATTCAATTCTGATATTTGATATCACACTTACCGACGTTTATGAATAGGCTTAACGCCTTTCTATTTCATTAACTTCGTGACAAATAATAGTCTTGCCACACGAAGCCATTTCAGTTTTTGACATTTTCAAAATAGGGGTCGGTCCATCCAGCTCACATACGCTTGGACCATGGCGTGCGGCCGAACGTTTCATTGATCGGTTATATCACACCGATAAATTATTTGATGTAACGTCTGTCAGAGTTCTTCTATATGGCTCTCTCGCAAAAACCGGAAAAGGTCACGGAACGGATGTTGCAATTCAATTAGGTCTCAATGGTGCTGATCCTGTTACTGTCGACATTTCATCTATCGATGCGAAAATTGCCGATATCGGTGCAATGAAAAAACTGATTTTGCATGGGCTTCATGAAATAGATTTTGATCCGCTGGAAGATATCGAACTGTTAATGACCGAAGCACTTCCCTTCCATCCGAATGCACTAACCTTTCTTGCAGGATTCAAAAATGGGGATTTATTATCCGAGACTTTTTATTCGGTGGGTGGAGGATTTGTTATAAAGGAAGGAGAGGAGAATAATGCAAAGGATTCAGTTCAACTTCCTTTTCCGATTGATAGTTCGGAAGACATTCTTCATTGGTGCCGGACAACAGGAATGTCGATAAGTGACATTGTATTAGAAAATGAAAATGCATGGAGACCAGAAGCCGAAACTAAAAAAGGCTTGCTTGCTATTTGGAAAGTGATGAAAGAATGTACGTATCGTGGATGTCATTCATCCGGTACTTTGCCCGGAGGATTGAATGTTAAACGACGCGCGGCTGAACTCAATAAAAAATTATTGCCGGCAAAGAATTATACAGACTATGAAAGTTGGCTGATTGACATTCGTGCGGGTGGAAACGATTTCAAATATATTCTTGATTGGGTGAGCTGCTTTGCTCTTTCCGTTAATGAGGAAAATGCTTCATTTGGCCGCGTCGTTACGGCCCCAACGAATGGAGCGGCGGGCGTGATACCTGCAGTACTTCATTACTTCGTTACGTTTTGCAAAGAAAGCAGCGAAGATCGCATCCTTCAGTTCATGCTGACGGCGGCAGAAATAGGAAGCATCTTCAAGAAAGGCGCTACCATCTCAGCTGCGATGGGTGGTTGCCAGGCAGAAATTGGTGTATCATCCGCGATGGCTGCTGCTGGTTTAACCGAAGCATTGGGTGGATCTCAACGCCAGGCATTGATGGCGGCTGAAATCGCGATGGAACATCATTTAGGACTCACCTGTGATCCAATTGGTGGGCTTGTTCAAATACCATGTATTGAACGGAACACAATGGGCGCTATAAAGGCAATTACTGCGTGTCAGTTAGCACTGCAAAGCACGCCGGACTTCGCACGGGTATCTTTGGATACAGTAATTAAGACGATGTGGGACACTGCTCGTGACATGAGCTTTAAATACAAAGAGACTGCGGAGGGTGGGCTTGCGTTGAATATACCGATCAGTTTACCGGAATGCTAGTTACGCTTCAGCCATTAAATCATGGCAACTTTTATCAATTCAACAATGGATTTGCTTCGATCTCTTTCAGATCGATTTCTGAGTAGTCTCTTATCTCGTTATATAAGGTTCCGCGTTCAATCGGTTGACGATTTGCTTGCTTGATCAACGTAACTAGTTGTGCAGTCGTCATCGTGGGATTCTGTTCTTCAGCACCGGCCATTGAATAGATCTTTGTTGTGTCATCAATCGTTCCATCGATATCATTTACACCAAACGAAAGGGTGAGCTGTGCATTTTGGCGACCCAGCATCGGCCAGTAGGCTTTGATGTGTGGGAAATTGTCCATGTACAAACGCGCAATTGCATATAATCGTAAATCTTCAATTATCGTGCTCTCCGGAACATGACTCATTTCATTATCGTGATTGCGAAATTTCAAGGGGATAAAGGTGTTGAATCCCTTTGTTTCATCTTGTAATGATCGAAGGCGATCCATGTGATCGATCCTGTGTTCATAGTTTTCGATGTGACCATACAGCATAGTAGCATTGCTATGCATGCCGAGGCGATGTGCCGCAGCATGAATTGCGAGCCAGCCGTCAGCATCGACCTTATCGCCAGCTATTTGTTCCCGAATTTCAGGAGCGAAAATTTCTGCACCACCTCCCGGCAGTGAATCCAAACCGGCTTCCTTCAAATAGCTCATTCCTTCCTCAATGGTCATCTTCGCCTTTCGAAACATGTATTCCAGCTCGACTGCGGTAAAACCTTTGATGTGCAGGTCAGGACGATGGGCTTTGATCTTCTTCAATAAATCGGCAAAAAAATGCACCGTAAGTTTTGGATGAACTCCACCCACAATATGTACTTCAGTAACTGGTTTGCCGTCGTACTTGCGTACGATGTCCATCATTTGTTCAGTAGTCAGCTCCCAACCTTCTTCCTTATGCGCATAAAGACGGGAGTAGGAACAGAACTTGCAGGTAAAAACGCAAACATTCGTTGGTTCAATGTGAAAGTTGCGATTGAAATAAGTTTTGTTACCATGCATTCGTTCGCGTACGTGATTTGCGAGCGAGCCTAAAAAAGAAAGACTGCCCCTTTGGAAAAGGAGCAGTCCGTCGTCTTTCGTAATTCGTTCATGGTTAATTACTTTCTCAGCTATTCTTTTGAGCTCATTATCTTTTACCTCAGCTAAAATCGTTTCAACCTTTTTTATCATTTTCTCTTGATAATTCTTTCTGTGATTACTTTGTTATCATAAATCAGTTTCACTTCGTAAACTCCATTTGCATATCTGCCCAGATCGATGGTAAGATAGTTAGATGCATTACCACTGAAGCTTCTTGAAACTACAGCCTGACCGACCGAATTAAGCACCTGAATTCCTCTAAGATTTGTTGGCGGTAACAAATGGCGAACTACAAACGCGCCTTCAAATGGATTTGGGGAAATCAGGTAACCTTTTTGCTTCAATCGCGCAGGCAAAGTTATAGTAGAAATGTCAATGTTGTCGAGGAATAAGTTATTGCCTTTGTTGCTTGTGCTTCGGAATACAAACTGGAATTTACTGTTTGCTGCAACAAATTTGCTGACATCAACCCACTCTGTTCTCCAATTTTCCTTTGATCCTGGAACAAATCCTACCGTATCGGTCACTGGATATTGAGAAGGGAAATTTCTGTCCACGGTTGACAACTCCTCACCCCATTTCTTGTAAACGCTACGGAAAGTTTTACCGCAATCTAACGTGAGTAATACCTCTAATGTATCGAGCGGTGTAGCTGTACTGCCTGGGAATCTCGCCGTTACATGTGCAATATCGAAATGCAGGTATACAGAATCCGGATTTGTTATCTGTACAACAGGTGAATAGAGATCATCTTTTTTGCCAGCGCTGTTGAAGCGATAGTTTCTGATCCATGCAGAGGCTGTTTTCTCGCTTGCTCCGCGTGTTGTCCGTTGCCATGTGTATGGTGACCCGGAGGATGAAAGCGCCCAGTTTGCTGGCGGGAATGTAGCTTGTTCGAAGCCTTCTTTCACCGGAGCCGGAATTGGATCGAAAACAGTAAAGGATGTCCGCAGGGTATCATTCGAGTTCAACTGATCTGTTGAACCGTTTGGTTCTTTGGTATAAACAGTAAATGTATAATTACCTCCCGCTGTCAGTGTTACTGGCTTGAGATTTACGAAAGTTCTGTTACCGATTGAAAGTGATCCGGTCCATATTACCGAGTCGAGCGGATTGCTGTTGAAACGGTACATAATTTTGACCGACTTCAACGTATCCTTACCCAACGAACCTATTTCAACTCTCGGAGTGAATGCTCTTGCACACAAACGGGACGACGGCTCTACTACGGTTGTGACGGTAGCATCTCTGAGAGGTGCAACAAACTTGATGATATTGACATCATCAATGTAAAGATTCTGACCAAATCCATTCTTCGTGCGGAAGCCGACAGTGAATGAGGTAGCGTTACCCACAAAAGGCTTCAGATCCAATCGCAGTTGAAGCCAATCCGCAGCTGCAGCAATGTAGTCTCCGGTAAACGTTCCAGGAACCGTTGCGAGTTGTGTGCCGCCGCGTTTCCAAATGCTGGTGAAAGTTGCGCCACAATCGGTTGAGAGCACTACTTCCAATGTATCTGAGAATAAAGGACCGTAAAAGCGATATGCTCTTTCGAATGAGAAGATGATTGAATCGGCACCAGTCGCTTCAACGAGTGGAGCAAGAAGGTGATCGATATGACCGGCATTTCCGTAGTTATAAAATTCCATCCATGCGGAAGCGGTACCTGTCTTTCTTGCTCTTGTTGTGCGGCGGAAAGTCATACTTCCTGCATTTGCGTTTATCACTCGCCATTCAGTTGGCGGAAAGGTCACTGATTCGAAACCTTCAGAAACTGGTCCGCCTATCGGCTTAAGGATTGTGAAAGTGACCGTGGTAGTATCGTTGCTGCTGTTTTCATCTGTTCCTCCGTTTGGAGCATTGGTGAAAACTCTCAATGTGTTGCTACCGCCGATTGCGTTTATAGTGGGAAGGGTTACCAGTGCAGATTCCGAACTGTTCAATGTTCCATTCCATACATATGGTGCGCTAATCGCTCCACCATTCAATTGCGTGTAAATATTAAGCGTTGTCAACGCGGCGGTTCCTGCATTGCGGATTGTGATCTGCGGCACTATTACGCTGTCGCACTGTGCCTGTCCGTTGAGCGGATTATTGACGCTAAAGAGTCGGGCATCCAGGGCGGCGAGAGGCTCGAGTTTAATCGATGCTACGCGCGTTCTCCAGTTTGTTGCGCCATACATGGCAGTATACCAGAAAACCGAATCGTTTGTAACGTCTGTTTCGAGATCATTATAGTCGCCCCAGCGATTACCAAAAGTTCCATAAGCCGTACCGGTTTGAATGATGCCTTCGTCATAAACCATAGCCCCTGGTGGATCTGTACTATTTCTACCGGTAAAATGAATTGAAGCAAATTTTCCAACGCCACTTGTGTTGAACGCAAGTGCGATTTGACCTTTACTGTTTATGGCTATTCCACCCATCCAACGACCGTCGCCGTCGGGGGAATAAGTGCCTTGTTGCTGAACACCCCAGTTGCCGCCACTCTTGCGGAACTCATACCACCGAATACCTGCACGAGCCGGGACAGCAGGATAGTTGGCGTCCACGGTGTGATTCGCAACGATTGCCTCGTAGCCACCGAAGTTTCTATAGCTGATTCGGTGCATAAAACGGTCGCTTATCGCATCGTAACTGTTTCCACCTGGAATACAGGCCCGTGAAGCGCACACATTTGATTTGAATGCAGCAACAGGGATCTGAGCCGCGATCGTTACAACTGTATTTGCCGGAGTAGCAAAATCAGGTGTCATATTTATGACCCCAACTGAATCAACGTCTGTTGCGCTGCCAGTAAGGTTATCATCGTGGTAATAAAGAAAAAGACCGGCGTTAGGTGCAGAAGGTGCGGTTGGGCCACTAATGCTGACTGGCGCAACTGTACGTGGCTTGCCACCTGGTGATACACCTGGCCCAAAGAAGGACGGAATCATTCGGATCATATTTGCCGTTTGATTACCAGCAATCATCTTGGCTTTATCGAAAGCCATCAGAGATGAACCGAGATATGCTGTACCAGCTGTGTTGAAATCATTCGATGTACCGAATATCGCATTTGGCCATACAGAGTAGTGCGGATAATCGATGAACACCGTGTTGTCAGTGAATTTATAAACGTACCAGCTTCCTGCTGGATTGTTTGTTTGCGATACTGCGAAGATGAGCGTGTTTGCATAAGCTCCACTATTACCGAATGCGGCAAATTCGGAAAGGATGTATCGATCAGCAAACTGATCATACATTACAATTGGATCACCCCAAAATTCGTCGCCTGCAACAATTGGGAACAACGTATCCATATACGTTTGTGCAATAACGGTAGCTCCTGCTTTGTCCCAAATTTTGAAATAACTACCCTGGCTGCCATTCACCATTTGAATCACGTGGTTAGGTCCGTTTGTGAGACATGGATCAGCGGGTGCAAGCTGGTCGAACCCGATCCCATCATAGTTTTGGATCACTTTTGTTCCGGCAAGTGGCCCTTCTGGATTATTGCCTGTGGGATTTTTCGGATTGAAATAATCTCGTTGAACAACAGGGTCACCGGCCGCTTTAGTTCCGTAATCGACAACTTCTTCTTTGTATGATTTTTTTCGAACAAGACCGGTAAGATCGCGTGTTACTGGCGGTTGATAATTTGGATCTGGTTTGATGTCTTTTAATGCAGGTGTGATTCTGATTAATTCGCCCGTAACGACTTTGATTGTACCGGGTGCCTGCTGAGAGATTGCGAGAGTGGAAAAAGATACAATAGCCACAGCAAGGAGTAGAACTTTCCTCATAAGCTTTTAGTGTTAGTTTTGATACAGTGAACCTGTTACAAATATAATTTTTGAAGTCCAACCCCTCAAACTTATTTTTGACTGTTAGAAACTACCCAAGCACCTCAATTTACTGAGAAAAATCACTGAAGTGCTCCTGCGATACAGCCACACATCAGGCAAGCTATTGTACCTCCTAAAAGAGCCTTAAATCCCAGTTCGGTTAGATTGCGGCGTTGGTTTGGTGCCAGTTGACTTATTCCCCCGATTTGAATTCCAATTGAAGCAAGATTTGCAAACCCGCTCAACGCATAAGTGCAAATCAGTATCGATTTGGTGTTGGTTAATACCGGCGCGATATTATTAGCAGGATCGCCATTTTTCATTTGGCTGAATGAAATATAGGCATTGAATTCGTTGAGTATTGTTTTTTCGCCAAGTAGCTGACCAACGTTCAGCATATCACCGCTGTCGACTCCGATAATCCAGGCAACTGGTGAAAAAATATAGCCCAAAATCATTTGAAAGGATAGCGAGTTATAGGGTGTGTTCGCTGCTATTACATCATTTAATGTTGTCCATTGCCCAACCTTGAAAAGTAAAAGGTTCAATACAAAAATCAGGGCGGTAAAAGCAATAAGCATAGCCCCCACATTGACTGCAAGTTTTAGCCCGTCTGTTGTTCCGATCGCAAGTGCGTCCAGAAAGTTATCACCTAGTTTTTGACGCGGGATAACAATATCCGTGTTAACGGTTTCCGTTTGTGGGAAAAGAACTTTGCTGCAAATAATAGCAGCAGGAATGCTCAAGATCGACTGTGTCAATAAATGTAATGCAAAGTAGGCTTGTGATTGCTCGTACGGTACTTCAGCACCGGGAGTGGAGGTGATGCCAAGAAAGGAAACATATGCTCCTAACACACTTCCGGCAGTATTGGCCATCCCCCCGATCATTACCAAGAGGATCTCGGACCTGTTCATTCTTTCCAGGTAGGGTTTGATCATCAAAGGCGCCTCGGTTTGGCCCAGGAAAATATTCGCTGCACTGGAAACACTTTCAGCTCCTGAAATTTTGAGTTTGCTTAGCAGCCAGGCAAAGAACCAAACGATTTTTTGCAAAATTCCGGTGTAGTATAGAATTGCTGAGAGTGCAGAAAAGAAGATGATGGTTGGTAATACACGAATTGCAAAAATGAAACCCCACGCAGTATCTGTGTCGATTAAATTGCTGAACATGATTCGCCTGGTACTCTCGATAGATGTGTTGACTATTTGTACAAAACCTCTCGATACAAAATCAAAGAAGTCGTTGATGAACCACACTTTTGTAACGCCAAGATAAAAAGCGATCATGGTGATCAGGCAGTATACAATTAATCGCCAATTAATTGCTTTGCGATTGTTACTGAATAGCCAGCAAATAAAAATGAGGAAGAACATTCCAAACGCTCCCCGGAGCACATTTTCCAACGCAGGATTCATGCAGTTTAGTTTTGGTTGAAAAGACCCGGCAATATAGGGAATCGGATGGGTGAATTAATAATTGCAACAAACGAATTAGAAATAGCAGGAGCCGTGGGAAATTTTCTTCAATGGTTTATTTCAACAAATGAGCAGATCAACTTACGTGTTGAGGATACGAATTCAATACCCTGGAAGAAGGGATTTTATTTGAGAAGTTGTTGATCGGATAATAGTTCTTCGCGACGGATATCGGTCATGTGCGGATTCGAAAGACGGTTAAAACGCGAGGTGCGGCGTGTTTTTTCCTCTTCGAATTTCTGTTTCTTCTCATTGCTTTAACTCGCCGCGAACTGATATTTACAATTCAATTTTCCAAACCGGGATCCGCGGAATTCCGATTATCATGCGAGTGAGGGATGCACAGTGCTGTGAGGTGATTTTTGTGTTTTTAAGAAAGGAACGCAGAGATGAGAAGGACACTTAATGCGAATGAGCAAACATGGTTGGTTGGAAGGAGGGGGAGGGGAGGGTCCCGCAGGGAATGACATGCAAACTGACGACTATCTCACAGTTGCAAACTTTTCATTTCCCACATCTTTTCATCGTCGAAAAGATGTTTTTTACTCATTGCCCTTCAATACACGTTTTGTTTTTTTGCATTACCTGGTGCGTCCGCATCAACTCTATCGGATGTGAACATCGTGCTGAATAATCAACTTACACTCATCTCCAAAAAGGCGACCGCCCTTATGGATGTGTTTTGTATTACGTAATGCGTCAGCGTCAACCATTCCGCGATGAACCCATCGTGCGAAATAATCATCTTATTTAGCTCTCAAATGGTGACCGCCTCTATCTATGTGATTTGTATTACGTAATGCTTCAGCGTCATCCATTCCGCGATGAATCTTTCATCGTGCTAATTAATCCC
>JACMLR010000141.1 GCA_014379515.1 Chitinophagaceae bacterium | reverse complement strand
TTAATGGCGGGATCAAAATATAAATCCAATGACACGGCTGGAGTTTGTACCGAATCAATAGAGGGTGTTTCAATACCCATGTTCCGAACAATCTTACCGATCAGTTGCTCCGTTTTCTTTTTGAGCGCCTGGGTTGTTCCATTTTGCAAAACGATGGAGGCTTTAAACTCGCCAGCCTGAACTAATTTCTTTGCTCGCTCTAAATCATTTTCCTTCACCACTGTGATATTACCAGAAGTTTCCAGCGCGCGCTTGATTTTATAACTCAACGAATCATTGTCCTGATCAACCAGCAATACTTCTAATTTTATTTCCTGATAATCCCGAAAGGGTGCATCCTGAATTAATGCTATCACAATTACAAGCGCCAATGGCATTAAGAAAATCAAAGCCATTCCTCCCGGATCGCGCGCCAACAGTAGAAACTCTTTAAATATGGTAGCCCTGATTTTCAATCGCGCATGGTTTTACCGGTACGTTTCAAAAATAATTCCTCGAGGTTTTTACAATCCGGATTTTCACCCATCAAAATCTGAGGTGTGCCAGTAACTAACAATTTGCCTTCATCTACAATAGCGAGATGTGTACAAATCCGTTCCGCCTCTTCGAGAAAATGAGATGAATATAATATCGTGACACCTTTTGATTTCAAGGTCAATAAAAATTCAAGAATCATGTTGCGTGATTGCACATCAACACCTGCAGTGGGCTCATCTAAAATAATTAAAGAAGGATCGTGCAATAACGCAGCAATTAAATTCAATCTGCGCTTCATGCCTCCGGAAAAAGTTTGTACCCGCTTGTGCATTTTATCTTGCAACCCAAACGTATTTACATATTCATCGATTCGTTTCTTCAATACATCAGTTTGCAATCCATACATGCGACCGAAATAAAAAAGATTTTCTTGCGCGGTGAGCGTGGGGAACAAGGCAATCTCTTGTGGTGCAACTCCGATTTTTTCTCTAATGGCTGCGCTGTTCTCTCCAACTTTCAAATCCATTACCTGAATAGTTCCTTCATCGGGTTTCAACAAACCACAGAGAAGCATCACTAATGTTGATTTACCTGCGCCATTCGGGCCGAGCAAACCAAACACAGAACCTTTCGGTATATCTAAAGTAAGATGAGAAACTGCAGGTTGTTGCGCGCCTTTGTATTGCTTGCTTACATTATCGATTTGAACTATGGCTACGCTCATTTCGATTTACTAACCTGGTAAAGTTGGGTAAATGTTTTTTGCTCACGATGCGAAACCTCCTCGAGCATATCCGCCAGTTCTGAAAATGTTTTGGTATCAGAAGTACGGTTCTTACAAACACGGCCAGCATAGTAAGCAAAGTCGCGAAGCAAGTCGCCATTGGATGTCATCTGTTTCGATATATCGAATAACTCATCATTCTTTAACATTGCGCTCGACTGATCAAGAAACGCTGCATATAAAAAACGAAAGCCTGCACCACCCGTTCCGATTTCTTCCTGCATGCGAATGAGATTTCCCAACCACAAAATTGCTTTGCGATTACCTAAACGTTCCGGCCAATGACGTAAACGTTTCGATAGGTAAAGCATTCCTTTCGCACCAAACAACGGAATCGGGATTGTAGTCATGCGATCACTCGTCTCCTTGATGCCGATCCATATTGCTTTCTCAAGCGGATACTCTCCCGGAATTTGAACCGGATAATACATTCTCCCACTCGGTTCAGGCATGCCTTTCGCAAAACGAGCACGCACTAAATCTTCATACGAAATATCCGTGGTTGTCTCCATCACCGGATCACTCACTAAATAGCGTCCGTTCTCTTTTCCGTAGACAATAATATTATGCGCATTAAAATGAAAACGATAGGCTGCAGGAAGGTAATCGAGATAAAATACTGACGTGAGCATTCCAACCGGTTGCCCTTTGTCAAGCATCTTATCCAACTCGGTCATCGCAGTTGTTGTTGAAGAAAATTTCTTCCGCTCGAT
>JACMLR010000017.1 GCA_014379515.1 Chitinophagaceae bacterium | reverse complement strand
TTTGATTCTTTAATCGGACTGGATGGTTCACTCACCGACTTAATCGAAGCGCTTCCGCTATCAAGAGCCAGTCGCGTATTTGGCATATCATCCGCCATGGCAATCGAAAACAAACCCCAATCCTTTTCAATTTCCCCGCTGGCAGTTATAGTATAAGTATTGCCGGATTTTTTTTCAATGCTAAATGACCATTTCACCTTTGCGGTCGTGTCTTGCGCCTGGGTTAGAAATGGCAATGACACAAACAAAAAAAGCAGGATTCGTAGAAATAAGTTCACCGGAAATAATGTTAGTATGAGGTAAAAGAGAAACGAGTTTCTTCATGCAAAGAAACTCGTTTCAATAAAAATATGTTCTCGTATTATTTTATTATCCGCCAATATTCACACTGAAATCGACTTCAGATGGGGGCAGACAGGTATTATCGTTACAAAGAATAAACGCTACTTTACCAGACAGGTTCGTTTTGATATTGCCTTTTATCTTCACTTTCTGCACGAACTTGACAGTCTTCTCATAATAGTTTACAACACCGCCCCACACTTCTTCATTCTTCTTAATAACCTTACCCACTTCAGCAGGTTTGCCGTCAAGAACAATCAGTGGATTTTTTGTAAAAGTGAACGCTGTAGGAAGTGGTCCCTCAACACCGGCGTTCTGTGAATAAATATGCCAGTTGCTATTAAGATTCGCTGTGATCTGTATTTCGTAGGTTTTATCGGCTACTTTTTGAGCCACATATGTCCATTTGACCTGTTTGGCCGATTGTGCGGATGCAAATGTGGTAACTAAAACGACTGCGAGAATTGTAAAAATATGTTTCATAATAGATGTTATCCGTATAAACGTAAAGGACCATCAAAAAACTTACAAAAACTCTTAAGAAATCACTAAATATTTACCAATGACGCCACCGGGCGAGGATTTACAGGTGCCGAACTCATAATAAGCTGTTGCATAATCAAGCGGCCGTCGATATTTCCCAATGCCTGGTTGCAAGCCCGCTCTGGATGAGGCATCATTCCGAAGACATTCCCAGCTAAATTCCGGATTCCGGCGATATTCCTGGTTGCTCCGTTTGGATTTGACTCCGGGGTAATATTTCCTTGTTCATCGCAATACCTGAAAAGAATCTGATCGTTGCGCTCAAGGTCGTTCAGCGTTTGATCGTCTGCGTAATACCGGCCCTCACCATGAGCAATTGGAATTTTCAACGGTTTTGAATATCCGTCCCCTTTGAGATAAACATTTTTGCAGGCAAACTGCTGATGGCCGTTCCGAAGCAATACACCGGGTAAAAGTTGGGATTCGCATAATATCTGGAAGCCGTTACAAACCCCAAGCACTTTCCCTCCATTGTTGGCAAACTCGATCACACTTTGCATCATTGGACTGAAACGCGCAATCGCACCGCAACGCAAATAATCTCCATAAGAAAAACCACCCGGCAAAATGATACAATCGCCTTGACTGAATGCACTCAGATCTTTGGTTTTATGCCAAAGCATGATAACTTCTTGTTTGAGGTCGTGCTGAAGCGCGTCCTGCATATCGCGATCACAATTTGAACCTGGAAAAACAACAACGCCAAATTTCATCTTTTGCTTATTTGATGGGGAAGTGCAAAGGTAATTTTTAATGACCGAATCCTGAAAAATCTTACTGCCAGTAGTTGATATAAATCGCGTACGCGAAGATGTTCCAGTGGAGTACAAGAGGGAAAATCCGGTTGGGAGGATAATAATAAGTTGCCGCATGAAATGCCGCAACAGGCGCAGTGCATAGCAGCCAATTCACGTAAATATTACTGCCATTGACAAGGATGATAAAGGTCGAGACTATTAAATATAACAATAGAAGACTCCAGTTTTTTCGTACCTGGATCAACATCTTGCTAAGATTATTCTGAACGTAAAATCCACCGATGATAAAACCAAGTACTAACAAAATAATGCTGATTGTTATCAGTATGGAAGAAGGCATTTCTGGTAAAGAAAAATCGATTAAAGGCATCACCTTTTTCCAACTCCATTGATTGGTGAGAAACAACACGATTGCAAGGAAATAGTATGGTGTTGTGACGCCGAGCAACCCGATGATCCATTCCCGGATGATAAAGGGGCGCATGATAAACAGTGCGAACCAGATCAATAGTACAAACAACACTGCTGGTTGATAAAAGAGCGTAACCATGCCCATCATCACCCCAATATTAAAAATGGCGCTTGAACCTTTTTGAGTGTTATAAAGTAACACCATTCGGTAGTAGATCCAGATCAGTAATGAATTGACCACAAGCGGGGCCGAAAACTGATTCCAGGCGGGCATCAAAGACGTGACAAGTATGTAGGCCATTGCTGGCAGATAAGTCGGCTTCGCCAGCATCTTTTGCGTATTACAGATGCGATTCAGCAATGTTGCCTGCGTGAAAAGAAGAATAAACGCAATAAATGAATAGAAGATCGGCGGGAGATTCATTCCCTGCAAAAAATTGACGAGGCCACGATAAAGGTAATTATCGTCGGATTGCTCGAGCGGTGCGAGCGGTTTCAAAAACAAGTTGAATTTGAGTGCCAGGGTATAAACCAGCAGGATAATTACGTTAGATGAATTCTTTTGGCGAAAAATACCTATCACTCCATTTGTTTTAAAACTCGATTTTAGCAAAAGTCAGGCTATTTCGATAAAAACAGGGCAGCACCAACGCTCTTGCGCTCACCTGTTTGCCAAACCTCGGCATAAAATCGATCTCACGGTCCAGGTTTTTCAGGGTTGGATGCCTTGTAATTTTGCCGTCAGGCGAAATACTCTGATTGTTCAACAACAATGTACGGCGCTCATATAGATTAAACAAGACCTGTAGTTCACTTCCTGTAATTAAGACCTGGTGAGAGATAACTCCATCATTATCATCATCGTATTGATTTTTGGGGATTGAGCTATTCCATTCCAGTTTGCCTTCTTTGTCGAAAGACATTACCATGATATTTTCGGAATGATAACGACTACCCGTGTTGCCTGCTCCCCACCTGTTATAAGGCGAGTAGATCGGGTTGTATGAAAATGAATAGGGCGACCAGTAATAATAATCCATTGGAGACATCCAGGGATTGTTACCATAACGATAGTCCCAACGGTTGTAGGTATTGCCGCGCGAGGTCGTATACATCGCCTCTGTGATCATTATATAACCACCGTCGCGCTTGGTAATAATATTAGTGATGTAGTAATCGTCGAATGCCATTCGAAGATTTGCGTCTGGACCCTTTGCCAGTTTACGCATTTCGTCATTGAAAGGAAGTTCAAGCGTTTTGTTGACGCTGTCACTTGCTTTATCAAACATCACGGTATACAATCCTTCAATATTCCCGCGACGTTGGCGGTAATAAAGTGCACTGAAAAGATAACGTCGGTTATTATTGTCGACTTTTAATTTCACTTCATCCAGCACCCGATCTGAAGTTTTGACATTCCGAACCTGGAAAACTTCATCATTTGCTTTTTTGGTAATCATGAAAAGTTCAGTAATCGTTTCACCGCCGTTGCGACGAATAAATTTCCCGAACACCATGTCCCCGTCATTATCTACAAAAAAATCGGTGAAGAAATCGTTGCGCTCTTCCATCGGAAGGTTCATCCGATGTTTGCTTTGAAGTTCTAATTTGTTATTAAAAAGGAGCGTGGTAAAAACGAAATTGTTGGTGTTGCGGTTATTCACTTTGAACACCATGATTTTCGACCTGTCATCGCTGAAAAGAGTGGTGTAGATCTTGTTGTTTGCAGACCAACCGATTCGGGTAGTATCCAATTCAACGGGATCCGTCATTCGCTTACCGTCACCATCGATTTTCACAGCCATGCAATAGATGATGTTTTTGCGCTGGAATTGATAGATCATCCAGGCAAACTCAGGGTAACTAACGAAGTCGACATTAATCCATCGTTCGTCGAGGTCTGTTTGTTCAACCCGTTTAATCAGTTTCATGTTATTATCGTAAACGCTGATGTCGTTATCACTCCTGTTGTTCTTAAACACGAGAATATTACCACCAACCTTTCCGATAATTTCAAAATTAGTCCGGCGATTGTCGTCGCGTTCCGTTTCTGAATACGTTATTTTTTGGGAGAAAGAGGCGACCGCGGGGCACAGTAATAACAAGACTGGAAGTATCCGCGAGAAAAAGAAACGAGTGTTAGCATTCATGATTGATATTGAAAGCATCTTATATGCCAAATTAAGGATTGTAAAACGGCTACCCAAACTTTCCATACTTTTTTACGTTTGTATAAGGATGATATAAGACGATGGAATGCATAGTAAGGTCGATAAATTGAGTGCATTTTCATTATTTTAACTATACCTTTGATTTGCATCGGTCAAAAGCCGGTGCTTATCTTTGTTATAACCCTTTGATGACTATTACAAGTAAATAGAACGTGGGCAAACATACCAACAGAGTTACAGCGGCGGGATTACTGGTTGCGTTAGGAATCATCTACGGTGATATCGGTACATCCCCTCTCTACGTGTTCAATGCGATTGTAAAAAATCGCGTAATCGATGACAACCTCATCATCGGGTCTCTTTCCTGCATACTCTGGACGATCACTCTTCAAACAACTATTAAATATGTGTGGTTGGTACTTCGTGCCGACAACCGGGGGGAGGGCGGAATCTTCGCATTATACGCATTGGTCAGGCGACAAAAAAAGTGGTTGATAATGCCCGCAATTATTGGAGGTGCCGCCTTGCTTGCAGATGGAATCATTACACCGCCGATGACGATCACGGCAGCAATTGAAGGTTTACGGGAATTAAAACCGTTGCGTGATCTCAGCCAGGAAACAATTGTGTACACGGTGTTGGCGATTATTGCGGCCTTCTTCTTCATGCAGCAATTCGGCACGTATTCAATCGGGAAGATGTTTGGACCGATCATGCTTGTTTGGTTTACCATGATTGCGCTTCTCGGAACGATTCACCTGTTCGATGATGTCAGCATTTTCAAAGCACTTAGTCCCCACTATGCACTTCAATTCATTACCAAATACCCGGGCGGCTTTTGGCTACTCGGCGCCGTTTTCCTTTGTACCACTGGAGCCGAAGCGCTCTATAGTGATCTTGGTCACTGCGGCCGCGAAAATATCCGGAAGTCGTGGATCTATGTGAAAACCTGTCTGCTGTTAAATTATTTCGGTCAGGGCGCGTTCATGTTGAAGAATTTGAAGGGCAAGGAAATTTCGCTTGCCGTAAAAGATGACCTGGGCATTAATGCCTTTTATGATTTGATGCCGCAATGGTTTGTTATTCCTGGCGTAATGATCGCAACGGCGGCTGCTGTTATTGCAAGCCAGGCGATGGTGTCTGGTTCCTTTACACTCATTAGTGAGGCAATGCGATTAAACTTGTGGCCGAAGTTGAAAATAAATTATCCGTCGGAAGAACGTGGCCAATTATTTATCGGTGGGTTGAACATCATGATGTTTATCGGTTGCTCGAGCATCGTATTGATTTTTCGTGAATCTGCAAGAATGGAGGCTGCATATGGACTTGCCATTATCGTTACCATGATGATGACGACCATTCTTTTTGCGAATTACATGATCTCGCGGCGTATAAAATCTTTTTGGATCTGGCTTTTCCTGATGGTCTACGTTACCGTTGAAGGTGCATATTTCGTAGCCAATATTGAGAAATTCCCGCACGGAGGTTACGCTACTTTTATCGTCGGTGGAATGATGTTTATCGTGATGTATTTCTGGTACCGCGCGAGAAAGATCAAAAACAGGTATGTGGAGTTTGTGCGGCTTGAACATTACATACCACAAATCCAGGAATTGAGTAATGATAAAACCGTTCCGAAGTACGCAACCCATCTTGTTTATTTGACGAGTGCAAATAATCCGAAAGAGATTGAGCATAAGATCATTTACTCGATACTAAACAAGAAGCCGAAGCGCGCAGATATTTATTGGTTTGTGCATGTCGATACCATGGATGATCCGTATAGAAGCGAATATGTAGTTGAACATATAATACCAAATGATATCATCAGGGTTGAATTCAGACTTGGATTCCGAATGGAACCAAAGATCAACCTGATGTTCCGTAAAGTCGTTGCCGACCTTGTAGCAAACAAAGAGGTGAATATTACGAGCCGCTATGAAAGCCTCGAACGAAATAATATCGTTGGTGATTTCCAATTCATCGTGATGGAGAAATATCTTAGCCAGGATAATGACCTGCCTTTTCTTGAGCGGGTGATTATGAAAATACATTTTTGGTTGAAAGACTGGAGCCTGTCGGAAGAACGTGGATTCGGCCTGGATCCGTCAAATGTTACGATCGAGAAATTTCCTCTTATTGTTTCGCCGGTTCCGGATATGAAACTTAAACGAATTCACGAGGAAGAGAGCGAGTAATGCGAAATGTGGAAAGGCAGCTTTTTTAAATCTTATCTTCAGACGCACTTACTTCAAATACGCTGCATTGCCTGCTTTTATCTGGTATATTATAGGATCGATTGCATTGCTCACGATAGTTGTCTATTTCGTGCAGGAGAAATTTATTTTCAAACCAGAAAAACTTCACCGCGATTTTGAATTCAAATACGATGTTCCTTTCCGGGAACTTTTTTTTGACATTAGTCCGGGAGTGAGCATCAATGGACTTCACTTTTCTCGCCCAGAACCCAAAGGCCTGATATTATATTTTCATGGAAATACAAGAAGTATCAAAGGATGGGCACGTTACGCAAAAGATTTTTATCGGTATGATTATGACGTTGTGCTAATTGATTACCGTGGCTTTGGTAAAAGCACCGGTAAACGAACCGAGAAAAACATGTTGGCAGATGTGCAGTTTGTTTATGATGAGCTGGCGCGAAAATATCCGGAGGATCACTTGATCGTGTATGGCAGAAGTATGGGTAGCGGATTTGCTGCAAAACTTGCATCAGAAAATAATCCACGGTATTTAATATTGGATGCCCCGTATTATAGTTTTCGAAAAGTTGTGGAGCGCTTTCTACCGTTGCTGCCAATTCGATTTGTGTTGAGATTTCATTTACGAACCGATAAGTGGATGAAATTGGTGAAATGTCATACCTATATAATTCATGGAACGAGAGATTTGCTAATCCCGTTACGGCATAGTGAGCGATTACAACAGATTGATCCGAACAAAATAACGCTGATTCGAATTAAAGGCGGCGGGCATAATAATCTACCTTCGTTTTCAGAATACCACAATTTTATTCGGGACATATTGAAATATTGATGACTAAGAAAATCGTTTACAGGTGGCTGAAAGTTATTATCCTGGTTTATTCTATTATCGGGATTGTGTTTTATTATTTGCAAGACAAAATCTTTTTTCACCCTACTCCATTGGCTGTTGATTATGTTTATGCATTCGAAGATTCATTTCGCGAAGTCAACATCCAATATGACGAGCAATCACGAATAAATATTCTTCAGTTTTACCGCAACCCGGACACGGCAAAAGCGGTGGTTTTATACTTTCACGGAAACAAGGACAATATAGAACGGTATGCAGGCTACGCTTCTGCGATGTTAAACGAAGGTTACGAAGTGTGGATGATCGATTATCCTGGCTTTGGGAAAAGCGCCGGTGAATTTAGAGAACAGGTATTGTACGATTGGGCATTGCAATTTTATAAACTAGCCCGGGCAAGGTTCAATACCAATTCTATTATTATATACGGGAAATCACTGGGGACTGGAATAGCAACGCAACTCGCTTCGATCCGTGACTGCAAGCATTTAATTCTAGAAACTCCTTATTATAGTTTTCCCTCGATCGCGTCGCGATGGTTGCCAGTATATCCATTGAATAGAATGGTAACAATGAAGATCCCAACCTGGCAGTACTTACAAAAGGTAGATGCACCTGTTACGATCTTCCATGGTACAAAAGATGGAGTCATTCCGTTTTCGAATGGACTGCGGCTACAGCAATATCTGAAACCTGGAAGTGAGTTTGTCGCTGTCCCAGGAGCGAGTCATAATGGATTGACAGATTATGAACTCGTTCGATCGAAGATTAAATCAATTCTGGATTAGCAGTTTTCAAAACCGAAAAAAACGTCGGATCGACGTGTTTTCCAAAATTTATCAGATCAACATTCTGTTTTTCAATGTTTTAAACGTTGAGATCGGAACCGGGGTAGATCCGAACCAAGAATTTGGAGTTTTTTGTCACTTTTTCTTGTCAATATGTAATGTTTACTTTACATTTGGTAAAAATAACATTACATGACCTCCAAGCTATTATTACCGCAGCGTTTTAGAATCATTGGTCTTCTATTACTAATTCCCTCCCTCATCCTCGGCCTTCTTTATCGGTTTCGCGACTATTCAATCGAAGCGCTGAGTCTGAATCGGTCCACAAAACTAGTTGAGGAAGACGGCTTCAATCTGAATGAAAAAGTAAACCTGACAGATGAAATGGCGCTGACAGGTATTATTCTTTCCCTGGTCTTCATTGCATTTGCACGCCAAAAGCATGAGGACGAATTCATCCATCATAACCGGCTTCAATCCTGGCAATGGGCGGTGATCGTCAATTATGTGTTGTTGCTCATTGCCACCTGGTTTGTTCATGGCCTGGGTTACCTGGATGTGATGATGTACAACATGCTAACAGTTCTTATCATCTTCATCGTTCGATTCCACTTTATCAATTTTAAAAACAACCGCGCAGCGGCCTAAATCAACCTATGAAAAATACTATCCGGGTCGAGCGTGCGATACTCAATATTACCCAACAGGAATTAGCAGATAGAATCGGTGTGTCACGGCAAACAATTAACGCGATTGAATCAGTCAAATATGTGCCTTCAACCGTACTGGCATTGAAAATGGCAAGGGTTTTTGGAAAAGAAGTAGAGCGATTTTTTGAGTTGGACGCGGAAGATTGAATTTCAAAGAGCGACAAATATGGTAAATTCGCGTTTATACTTTCACGATATACTCGCTCTTATTCTTTTTCAGCTTTTCAGGAATTGCAGCAATTATCTCTTCCTTCAACGCTTCAATCAATCTTTTTTTCACAAAGTCGCGATGCACGACAATACTAACTTCCCGCATCGGGGCAGGTTTGCGAAATTGCCTGATCAATTGCTGCTGGCTTTTTGACAAATCCAACGTTGTGAGTTCTGGCAAAATCGTTATTCCATCATTCAACTCCACCATACGTCGAAGGGTTTCGATGCTGCCAGCCTCATACTCAAAATGACTGCCGCTTTCACTTGCTTTTCGTAGTTCGCATAGATTTACAATTTGGGAACGAAAACAATGTCCCTCTTCCATCAACCATAATTTGTTTGGATCGATATCCTGTGCCAACACATATTGCTTTTTGTATGCCGCATTCTTCCTGGACACATACACCATAAGTTCTTCATAAAACAACACATGCTCTTTGATACCTGCTTCCTGCAAGGGCGTGACGAGAATGCCAACGTCGATCCTGCCTTCGCGAAGCCTTGACACAATAAACTCCGTCATCATTTCCTTTACGAGCAATTTCACGTTGGGGTATTTTTTATTGAAGTGCTGCACAAACAAGGGCAGCAAGTAGGGTGCAAGGGTTGGAATAATTCCAATTCGTAACTCTCCTGTTAGTACCCCCTTTTTTTCCTGGATGATTTCATCAATCTGATTTCGCTCACCCAAAATCTTTCGCGCCTGTTCAATGATCGCCCCACCTGCTTCCGTTGCGACAACAGGTTGCTTACTCCGGTCAAAAATCTTCACCGCCAATTCCCTTTCCAATTTTTGTATCTGCATGCTTAACGTGGGCTGCGTGACAAAACACTTTTCTGCTGCCAAAGCAAAATGCCGCCAGGTGTCCAGGGCTACGATATATTCCAATTGTATAAAAGTCATGTGATAGATTTTATCTATGAGAGTATAAATTTAATTAATTAGGTCGATAACTCGAATTGTTACACATTTGTGATCCTCGATAAACTAAAAATCAACAAATGAGTGAAAACAAGAAATTAACGACGGCATCGGGCATGCCTTATTTCGAGAATGAAGACACACTAAGTGCTGGTCCACGCGGACCGTTGTTACTTCAGGATTTTATTCTTCATGAAAAAATGGCTCATTTCAATCGTGAAAGAATTCCAGAACGTGTCGTTCATGCAAAAGGGAGCGGCGCTTATGGTACGTTTACGATTACAAACGATATTTCGTCCTATACCCGTGCGAAGGTCTTTAACAAAGTGGGCAAGCGCACTAAGGTATTCCAACGCTTTTCAACTGTTGGCGGTGAAAAAGGCAGCGCCGATACAGAAAGAGATCCACGCGGATTTGCTTTAAAATTTTATACGGAGGACGGCAACTGGGACCTTGTTGGAAACAACACTCCAATCTTCTTCATCAAAGACCCAAAGAAATTTGGCGATTTTATTCACACACAAAAACGTGATCCATACACGAACTGCAAGAGTCCGACAATGATGTGGGATTTCTGGAGTCTTAATCCTGAAAGCTTGCACCAGGTAATGTTCCTGATGAGTGATCGCGGTACTCCGTTTAGTTATCGCCATATGCATGGTTTTGGTAGTCATACCTTCAGTTTCATCAATGCCGATAACCAAAAACATTGGGTGAAATTTCATTTCAAAACTCAACAAGGAATTAAAAACTTCACGAATGATGAAGCTGTAAAAATGAAGGGTGAAGATCCGGATCATGCACAACGAGATTTGGTTACCGCCATCGATGCCGGGGATTTTCCGAGATGGGATGTAAAAGTGCAAATCATGACGACGGAACAAGCAAAGACATTCCGATGGAATCCCTTTGATTTGACAAAGACCTGGAGTCAAAAAGATTTTCCGCTCATCGACGTTGGTGTTCTTGAGCTCAATGAAAACGCGCAAAACTTTTTCGCGGAGGTTGAACAATCAGCATTCGCGCCAGCGCACGTCGTCGACGGCATCAGTTATTCGCCGGATAAAATGTTGCAGGGGCGTATTCTTTCTTACCCTGATGCGCATCGTCATCGTCTTGGTGCCAACTTCGAACAAATTCCAGTTAACAGGTGCCCGTACGCAATAAACAATTTTCAGCGCGATGGCCAAATGCGCGTTGATGGTAACGGTGGTAAAGCGCCGAACTATTTTCCAAATAGTTTCGACAACATCGTCGCCGATCCGGAATATAAACAAGCACCGGTTGAATTGGAGACGCTTGTGGCTGATTTCTATGATCGCAACGCAGAAGGAGAGAATGATCATTACACTCAACCCGGAATTTTTTGGCGGGAAGTATTAAGCGCAACCGACAAGCGCAATCTCGTAAGCAATGTTGCTGGCGCGATGAAAGGAATCGATGGACCTAAAAAAGCAGAAATTATCAATCGTCAGCTTTGTCATTTCTTCCGTGCAGACGTTGGACTTGGAGTTGCAATCGCCCAGGCTATTGGCGTAAATGTTGAAGACGCAATGCCAAAACAACATAGTACCGATAAATCAATCGTGTAACTACAGATATAAATGAAAAACCCGGCCCGCTGATAACAGCGGGCTTTTTCATTTCACCAGGTCTTAAATCGACATGATTACCCAAGATACGGGACCCGATCACAGCGGTTTCATATGGAAGTCTACTATTCTTCGAGAACAACCCTGCTTTTACCAACTGTGAGTTTATAACCAACGCCAACTTTCAATGCAAGGTTTTCAGTATCGTGACTAACAGGAAAGTCATAACATACCGGGTAGCTATAGTCGCTAAGCTTGTCGCGTATCAACTCATATACGGATTGACCGAATGGACGCTCCGTGTCTTTCATGTCTGTAAATCCACCAATAATCAAACCAGCGAGCTTATCGAGCTTCCCTGCTCTTTTTAATTGCACAAACATCCGGTCGACGTTATACAATTGCTCTCCCACATCTTCCAAAAACAAAATTCTTCCTTTGGTTTTCATGTCAGACTCTGAGCCGATCAAATGTATCAGTAATGAGAGATTTCCGCCGACCAGTTCTCCAACCGCTTCCCCCTTCCTATTGAATTCATGTCCTGTACAACTATATTTTGCTTTTTTCCCTTCAATGGCATTCCGTAGAGAGTTGATGTACTCATTCACTTTGCGTTTGCCGGTTAACTCATCCGTAATAAATGCGTCATTGAATGCGCCCGCCATTGGAGAATGCAAAGACGCAATTTTAAAATTCGAATAAATATGAGCATGCAATATGGTTATGTCACTATACCCGATAATCCATTTGGGATATTTAGCGAATTGCTTGAAATCAATTGAATCTATAATCCTGGAAGTTCCATATCCGCCCCTTGCGCATAGTATCGCCTTCACCTCATTATCATCAAGCAGGTTTTGAAAGTCGGTCAACCTTTCTTTGTCAGTCCCTGAAAAATAATTTTTCGATCCACTACCCAATGTATTCCCCATCTTCACTTTGTAACCCCACTGTTCTAACATACGAATACAGGCAGATGCTTTGTCAAAACTCATATAGCCGGCTGGACATGTCAGTCCAATCGTATCGCCGGCTTTCAGGTATGCTGGTGTTTTTATCATCTGACTTCGCTGAGTTTACAATTACTATCGTTTACGATTAATTGATGAGACACATTATGCTTTAGCGCGAAATTATTTTTTTGATGGCCAACAGGAAAGTCGAAACATACCGGATACTTGTACTCCGAAACTTTCTCAAGAACGATGTCATGCAGCGAGCGACCGAATTCTTCTCCCGGATCGTCAGCCTTAATCTTAAAACCACCGAGAATCAATCCCGCAAGTTTCTCCAGCTTACCCGTGCGTTTAAGATTCCAAAACATTCGATCGATGCTATAAAGATATTCTCCGGTGTCCTCGACAAACAACAGTTTATCATCGGTTCGGATATCCGATTTACTGCCGGCCAAAGTTTCCAATGTTTTTAAATTGCCTCCTATCAAACGTCCCTCTGCCCTTCCTTGTTTGTTTTTTGCATTAACTGGAATCGTATAAACCATTTTATCACCCATGATCGCCTGCCTGATCGATAAGATCGTTTCAATCTGTATCGGTTCTGCCTTCGCCCAATCGTCGGGAAAGGAGTTACACATTTTAGAATGAATCGATGCGATTCCCAGATTTCGTGCCACGTGTGCATGCAACACTGTAACATCGCTAAATCCAATTATCCACTTTGGCGAGAGTTCAAATCTGCTCCAGTTTAGTTTATCGACCAAACGTATAGAGCCATACCCGCCCCGCGCGCAAAGGATAGCTTTTATTGAGGGTTCATCAATCAGTTGTTGGAGGTCGTTTAATCGCTCCGCATCTGTACCCCCGAAACTAAAATCCCGGCGCCCGATACTGGAACCGACAATCACTTTCAAACCCCAGCTTTCTAATTGCAGTATTGCAGGTTGAATCGCTTCGCGGGTGATATAGCCCGCAGGTGAAGTGATGGCAATTTTATCGCCTTTTTCAAGGTAAGGAGGAATGATCCCCGAAGAATCGCCCGGCTGCCCAGGGATTCCCGCTGGCAGGAGACCAGTCGCCAGAACAGCCGCTCCAGATGATAGAAATTTCTTACGGTTCATGTCCCCAATATACTCGAAATCGCATTAGGGCAAAACCAACTATTTTTAGTTCATACCCAACCTTATTGAACGCGTTAACAGTTATATAATAGATGAGTGTTGTTGCAACAGTCCAGGCGGAAAACGTACTGGCACAAATTGTCAAAAGATGTTTATCGGGAGACGTTTCTTCAGAGGAACAGCTTTATCGAATTTGCTATGCAGGGCATATTCGGATTTGCTTGCGATATGCTGAAGATATGGATGGCGCCGGAATGATCTTTAATAATGCGATGCTCCGGGTGTTCAAATCGCTCAATCTTTATAAAGAACAGGGACATTTTAATGCCTGGGTGAAAACGATTATCATCCGCTGTTGTCTTGACCATGTAGCGAAACAGGGACGACTTCGGTTCGACCCAATAACGTTGAACGAGGAAGAGCAACATTCGATCGAAAGCAATGTATTTAATTCGTTTGAAGCGTCGGATCTGCAACTGTTCATTCGTTCACTCCCAAATACTACAGCAACAGTCTTCAATCTTTTCATCATTGACTGCTATACGCATAAAGAAATTTCATCACTTCTTGGCATCGCTGAAGGAACATCGAAATGGCATGTGAACGAAGGAAGAAAATTATTGAAACAGCGACTACAACCGTCATACAAAAAAATCAACAATGATATTTAGCAACACTGAAATAGATGTTCATCTTAGAAAGCTGGATTCCGAGGCTGAAACAGATCTCAGTTCAGTCGACAAGTATTGGAAGGAAATGGTTTCACTACGAAGTGCTCCCGGAATTCCAACAAATGTTGGTTGGGGACTGGCGATTGGAATAATTTGCTCAACCGCCGTTATATTATTTTTCGCGACCAGGAAAACCAGCCGGGAGCAGATGAGTCCATCAGGTCAACCTGCATCAATATCAGTTCAGGATACACTACCAAAGTCAAAACCAGTAGCAACCCAAAAATCAAGTGATCAAAAGCAAGCGCAATCAACAACCCCGGCAATAAAGACTAAGAAAAGGGTTGCTGTGCATCAGAGCGATGGTGATTCTTTGCATGTTCTCAATACTGTTCCCGCTCCGCCAACTATTGCCAAAAAAAGGGTCAGGGTTCGAGCCACCGTCCCCGTTTCAGTTCGGGACACATTGCGTTTTCTTCCAATCAGGAAAAAACAAGGTGCCGATACACTCTATTTTCGAGCTCCATCCAAAAAAACGGATTCTTCAAAAATATTTTTAATAGAAGATACCAGTGTGGTTGGGAGTTTGGAAGAATTGCTCTTGCTTCCACAATTGCGGAACAAAGTTGTGTATGTGGATTTATGGGGTACCCGGTGCGCGCCATGCATTCAGGAGTTTGCCCAGATTCCGGCATTAAAACAGCGATACATCAACAAGCCAGTTGCTTTTTTATACCTAAAATCGCCTTATGGTTTTGATGATAGCCGCGAGTGGAAAGAAATGGTTTATCGATATAACCTGGAAGGAGTGAATGTGTCAATGTCTATCCAATTTTATTCAGAAAATTTCTGGAAGAAATACGCAGCACATTATTCTGAAGAGCGCATGTTCGCCATACCAACATACTTAATCGCAGACAAACAGGGAAAGATAGTTGACTTCGATGCAGCAAGACCGGGTCGTAAAGAAGCACTCTTTGCTTCGCTCGACAGGTTATTATAAAACGTTCAAAAACTCTAATCACTCCAGGCGCTAAGTATCCAATATCTTTTCCCTTATCACCAGTTGTACTGAGTTTCCGCTATTCAATTTATCAGCCTATTTTTGCTGCTCTTATGACGATACCCAAACGCTATCTCGTTACTTCAGCTCTTCCGTATGCAAATGGCCTGAAACACGTTGGCCATCTTGCTGGTGCTTATATTCCTGCGGACATCTATGTTCGGTACCTCCGCGCCCAAAAACGCGATGTTGTTTTCGTATGTGGGAGTGATGAACATGGAACAGCAATTCCCATCCAGGCAAAAAAAGAGGGAACGACTCCGCAGGCCATCATCGATAAGTATCATGAGGCAATGAAACAGGATTTTGAAGATCTCAATATTTCATTCGATATCTATCATCGCACATCCTCCCCGCTTCATCATGAAACCGCTCAGGAATTTTTTACATATTTGAACGATCGTGGTGAACTGGAAATAAAAGAAACGGAACAGTACTTTGATGTGGAAGCGAATAGTTTTCTTGCGGATAGATTTATCAAAGGCACTTGTCCTAATTGCGGTAGCGACCGGGCATATGGTGATCAATGCGAAAATTGTGGACGAACCTTAAGCCCGGATGAATTAATCAATCCGGTTAGCACCCTTAGTGGTAAAACGCCTATCAAGAAGAAAACGTCGCATTGGTTTTTACCATTGGGAAAACACGAAGCATTTTTGAGGGAGTGGATCCTCGAATCACATAAAGATGATTGGCGTCCAACGGTTGTTGGCCAGTGCAGAAGCTGGATCGATGGCGGCTTGCAATCACGTGCGGTTACCCGTGATCTCGATTGGGGTATCCAGGTTCCTTTACCAGATGCAAACGGCAAGGTATTATATGTTTGGTTTGATGCACCTATAGGCTATATCAGCGCAACGAAACAATGGGCGATCGACAATAAACAAAGAATCGCCGGTGGGGAAGATGGTTGGAAACCGTATTGGTACGACCAGGATACACAGCTCGTTCATTTTGTTGGGAAAGATAATATCGTTTTTCATTGCATCATTTTCCCGGTGATGTTGAAATTGCACGGCAATATTATTCCTGCAAACGTTCCTGCAAATGAATTTTTGAATCTCGAAGGAGATAAAATGAGTACCAGCAGAAACTGGAAACTCGAAATGAGAGACTACATAAACGATTTTGTAAAACCAGAGAATGGCGGTGGTCAATGTGTTGATATGCTTCGTTACTACCTCACTCAAATTGCACCCGAAACAAAGGATAGTGAGTTTACCTGGCGTGGTTTCCAGGATGCGGTTAATAGCGAACTCGTCTCAATCTTCGGCAACTTCGTTAATCGCACATTTGTATTGATGCATAAATTATGCAAAGGAAAAGTACCTCCAATTCATAATGATCTGCTGGACGATATCGACAAGCAATTGGTTATTGATATTGCCAGTTCAAAAGATCGTATCGAAGGAATGTTAGAGCAATGTAAATTTCGCGATGCATTATTTGAAGTGATTGACCTTGCGCGGAAAGGCAATCAATACATGCAAAAACGTGAACCGTGGATCGTTGCAAAGAAAATCGATACCGATCCAAACGCACAGAAATCAATCGACAATACATTGCATTTGTGTTTACAACTGACAGCAAATCTGGCGGTACTGGTCAATCCATTTTTACCGAACACTGCACGAAAAATGCTGGGAATGATGAAAGTGGTTGAGAAAATGCTTGATTGGGAGAATGCTGGAAAAATAAAATTACTCAGCGTTGGTTACTCGCTTCGCGAACCGCAACTGCTTTTCAGAAAAATTGAGGATGAAGAAATGAAAGAGCAGGTAGAGAAATTAAAAGCGGGTCTTGTAAAATCGGAATCGGAGCAATCTAAACCTGCAGCTGCAACCACAAATCCTTCAAACACAAAAATGGAAACTACCGCAAAACCTGTTATACAATTTGATGATTTTGCAAAGATTGATTTGAAAGTTGCAACAATACTTGCAGCAGAAAAAGTTGAGAAAGCAGATAAGTTGCTGAAGTTAACGGTTGACCTGGGAACAGAACAACGAACCATTGTATCCGGGATCGCAATGCATTTTCAACCGGCAGACATTATTGGAAAACAAGTCGTGGTCGTTGCCAATCTTGCACCAAGAAAAATGCGCGGGATTGAAAGTAACGGAATGATACTTTTGGCTGAAGACAGTTCCGGCAAACTTCATTTTATAAATCCAGAAACGGTTATCGGCTCGGGAGCTGGTGTAAGTTGATTCCTAACGAACGAATTGGGCAATTTTTGCATGAAGGTCTTCCGGTCGGAAAGGCTTTTGAACATAATCATTGAATCCACGGTTGATCAGGTGAGCCTGCATGTTTTCAAACAATGCGGCGGTAAAAGCAATTGCAGGAATATGAGAATTTTTTTCCCGTACTTTTTGAAGCAGCTCGAATCCATCCATCTCAGGCATCTCAAGATCTAACAAAAGGATATCGTAATCTTCGTCGTTGTATTTTTCCCAGGCATCCTTACCATTCACGGCTTCAGTGAGTGTGATATCCCACTTGTCGAGCACCGCTTTCGCAATCATCATATTGATCGGATTATCTTCCGCAAGCAGGATGCGTGTGCCCTTTAAACTTTTCAATTCACGCACCACATTCTCGTTCACATATTTTTTCTGGTTATGCTCTATGCCTAACTGAATTGTAAAATAAAAGCAACTACCCTGGTCTACTTTGCTATCAACCTCAAGTTTCCCCCCATACAATTCAACGATACGGGAACTGATGGTTAACCCGAGCCCTGTTCCCCCAAATTTCCTGGTTGTAGCTGATTCCACTTGTGTGAAACTGTCGAAGATATTTTTCTGCTTCTCCTCCGGAATACCGATACCTGAATCCTGGACAAAGAAACGAATTGTAGCAGCGTGGCTGTTTTGTGCAACCTGCATTACAGACAAAATAACTTTTCCTTCCTTCGTAAACTTGTGCGCGTTCGAAACAAGGTTGGTCAACACCTGCAAGAGCCGCGTTGGGTCTCCAGTATAACTTCGATTGGCAAGTTGTGGATCGAAAGTGAGTTGTAACTCTAACTTTTTTTCTTCAAACTGACCTTTGAAAAGACTATATAGATTATCGACAAGCTTTTGAAGATCGAAGGAGGTTTTTTCAAGATCCATTTTGCCGGCTTCAATTTTACTGAAGTCCAAAACCTGGTTAATCAGGTTCAGCATGTGTTCCGACGAATGTTTCAGCACATCAAAGTAGGGGACCTGTGCGGGCAACCCTTCACTCTGCATCAAAAGATTCGCGGCACCAATGATTCCATTAAGAGGTGTACGCAATTCATGACTCATATTTGATACAAATCGTGTACGCGCAAATACTGCCTGTTCTGCTTTTTCTTTTGCCAGGGTCAATGCCGCCTGCGCCTGTTTGATATCAGAGATGTCAAGAATATTTATTTTTTTGTAAACAACACCGTCGTGTGGCAATGAAACAACTGATACGTAGCCAGCGAACGATTGACCATTATGTGTGACACACGACATGTCACCTTTCCAGGACAACGAAACATCACTCATCACATTATTTAAAAAGTCTACGCTTCGCTCCGAAGTTTCATGGAAAAAACTATTGAAATGTTTACCGGTAATTTCTGACTTCAACTTCACACCAAACATTCCAAGACTTTGTGTATTGCAATCTGTAACAATTCCATTGGACATATTAACAATGAACACTGCATCAAGTGATGTATTGTACACAGAATCAAGATAACGTTGGCTGCTGGTAAGCGTGCGCTCCTTTAGGAAATTATCTTTCATCATATGATAAGAGAAAATTCCTGCTATGATAAAAGACACGACTGCGTTAACATAAAGATTTAGCTGACCTGCAGCTGTGTCGATCTGTTGTAATACACTTGCTTGCGGTGATATTAAGAACGTAATCGCTAGCATTAAAAAAGTAGCCACAAAGATTACACGCAATTCGAGGTAATCTTCTTTTGCGATAATGAAATTTGAAATGATTACTACAAGAAAATAAAAGAAGTATGATCCTGAAGTCAACCCTTCAACATAACACAACAAGAGCGCTGTTAGATTTAAAAAAACCGAAAACAATACCCGGGATAATTTTTCATAACCTCTATCATTAAGATATTGCAAAAGGAAACAATACCCCAGCCCCGAAATTGTTATAGCAAAACTGTATGAAAGTGACGAGATGTAATTGAATAGCGTACTTAAAAGAAAAACGACGGACAAGGATAATTGAGCAAATCGAAACCGGTTTATTTGACGTGCCCCATCCCTGATCTGCATGACGGTGAACCAGCCGGCTATGCTCTTTATCGCTGATCGCCAAAAGGACACTGGTAACACGTTCTCCATAGATGACAAATGACACTGAATTTAAAATGCTGGGGTTCAATTCTAATAACCCGACATAAACGCGCGTGTTTAGATGGTATTGCATGACCTAAATCATGAAAACCGCGGACAGGCATGCAAGGTAGACCCTCGGACCCATTTTCACTGGGAAACAGGGGTTTGGGCTGCCCAATATTGATGATAACACTTTGTAGTTCATAAGTGTTATCGTATACAAACCTGATTATTCTTCATGTGCTGATACTATTTTTTTCCCGAGATTTTTACTTTGTTTGTTTAAAGTCATGCCATCAAATGATCTTTTTTCATTTCCTGGGAGCAAAACTGAAATATTCATCCATCAACTGGAAAATATTATCTTCGAATTTCAAATTAGTTGCATAACTAACTAATTTAAAGAAAGTCTTCTCCTCTAAACATCGATCATATGAAACGGAATATCAAAAAAGTAGCGGTTCTCGGAAGTGGTGTAATGGGCTCAAGAATAGCCGCACATTTTGCGGGCATTGGGCTACAGGCTTTACTCCTTGATATTGTTCCAAAAGATGCGGCTGAAAGTACAAAGCCGGAAGAACGAAATAAAATTGTGAACGATGCATTGATGGCCGCGGTAAAATCAAATCCCTCACCCGTATATACAAAGGATGTGGTGAAAAGAATTTCTACCGGAAACTTTACCGATAATATGAAAGAGATTGCTTCTTACGACTGGATCATCGAAGTTGTTGTAGAGCGCCTTGATATTAAACAGCAAATTTTTACAGAGGTTGAAAAGTATCGCAAACCGGGAACCTTGATAAGTTCGAACACATCGGGGATTCCAATTCACTTAATGGCCGAAGGACGCAGCGAGGATTTCAAAAAACATTTTTGTGGTACGCACTTTTTCAATCCTCCCCGGTATCTCCGCTTACTTGAAATTATTCCAACCCCATACACTGACCCTGAGATCATACATTTTTTAATGCATTATGGCGACCTGATGCTGGGCAAGACAACCGTGTTATGTAAAGACACTCCCGCATTTATCGCCAACCGGATTGGCGTTTATGGGATCATGTCCTTATTCGCCCTGATTGATAAGATGGGCCTGACGATTGACGAAGTAGATGCATTGACGGGTCCGATCATTGGCCGTCCGAAATCGGCCACCTTCCGAACAGCAGATGTAGTCGGTATTGATACACTCGTGAAAGTTGCCAAAGGAGTTTATGATAATTGTCCGAACGACGAAGCGCGCGATACGTTTGTTATTCCTGCATGGTTACAAAAAATGGTCGATAACAACTGGCTCGGCGATAAAACTTCGCAGGGATTTTTCAAAAAGATGAAAGGCAGTGGTGGTGAAAAAGAAATTCTGACGCTTGATCTGAAAACGTTTGAATACAAACCTCGCCAGAAAGCAAAATTTGGTTCAGTGGAGGCTGCAAAACCCATTGATGATCTTAAGGTACGTCTAAAAGCACTTGCTACCGGGATGGATAAAGCGGGCGATTTCTACAGGCAATTTCATTATGGGTTGTTCTCTTATATCTCCCATCGCATTCCCGAGATCAGTGATGAAATTTATCGCGTTGACGATGCGATGATGGCAGGATTTGGTTGGGAAATTGGCGCATTTGAAAGTTGGGATGTGTTCGGCGTTGAAGGTACAGTTAAGAAAATGCGCGATGCCGGTTACTCACTTGCTCCCTGGATCGAAGAAATGATTTCAAGTGGCGCAAAAACTTTTTACAAAGTAGAAAATGGCAAGCGCCTTTACTACGATATACCATCGCGCAGCTATAAACCTTTACCGGGTGGAGAAGCGTTCATCGTGATGAAAAATTTCGAGAATGAAACAGTGTGGAAGAATAGTGCCTGTCGAACCTATCACCTCGGAAATGATGTGTTAGGACTAGAATGGTACACAAAAATGGGAAGCATAGGCGGAGAGGTTCTTGAAGGAATCAATCAATCGATTTCATTGGCAGAAAACAAGTTTAAAGGATTGGTGATTGCCAATGAGACGCCAAACTTTTCTGCTGGTGCAAATGTGGGAATGATTTTCATGCTGGCGCTCGAACAAGAATATGACGAATTGGATATGGCGATCCGGCTTTTTCAGAATACGATGATGCGTGCCCGTTATTCCGCTGTACCAGTGGTGGTAGCGCCTCATGCACTCGCATTGGGTGGTGCATGCGAACTAAGCTTGCATTCAGATAAAGTATGTGCAGCGGCGGAGACCTATATCGGTTTAGTTGAACTTGGCGTTGGCCTGATCCCGGGTGGAGGTGGGACAAAAGAATTTGTTCTGCGTGCTGCGGATGAGATGCATGAGGACGAACCGGAAACAATCACTCTAAAAAATCGCTTCCTAACGATCGCAACTGCGAAAGTTGCAACCTCTGCTCATGAAGCTTTCGGACTCGGTATTCTTCGAAAAGGCCTCGACGAAATTGTTATGAACCAGGGTCGCCGGATAGCAGAAGCCAAAAAAAGTGTACTGGAACTTTACGACAGCGGTTACGTAATGCAAGCCCAACGAAAAGACATCAAAGTATTGGGCCAATCTGCGTTGGGTGCCTTATATGCTGGAGTGAATGGAATGAAGGTTGCTGGTTATGCGACTGAACATGATTCACTCGTCGCTAAAAAACTTGCCTATGTAATGTGTGGTGGTGATCTTTCCGAACCAACATTGGTTTCCGAACAATACCTACTCGATCTTGAGCGAGAAGCATTTTTAAGTTTGACGGGCGAGAAAAAATCCCTCGAGCGAATTCTAAGTGTATTAAAATCGGGGAAACCGGTGAGGAATTGATGTATGGGTGAAGCTGAATTATTAACCGGGAGTCAGGAGCTTGTCATCCGTTCTGTTTTTCATTTTTATGGAGACGCTTCTTCTGATAAACTTGCGGAAGATATTGCCAGGGATATTCAAAGTCACTGGAACCAACCCCGGGCAAAGGTCCAGTTAAGAAAAGGTTTATTCTCCGTTCGATTCGAAATAAGCGCCACTCATCATACTTCGATTGATCCCGAGCTCATTTGGTATAATGACAACCCAACTTTTAATTTTTTTCGAATAGAAGAATATGTGCTGGGCAACATTTCGTTTGTTGACGGACTGAACTGCAATACGGGCTATTTCAAATTAGACAATCTTTTACAAACATCAACGACTGCCGCTCACGAATACGGACATACGATCGGTCTGGATCATCCAACTTCGCTTGATATCCGCGGACTTGAAATACCCGGTATTATGTACCCACGCGGAACCATTTGTGATCCACATTTCCAGTATGTCGCTGCAGTTCGCGCCGGAGAACCTGGTGGTACACTTGATCCCCGGCATCGAAAAGTACAAGCGGTCGACGTCGATGACCTAAAATTGCATCGATTACATTTTAATGAAAAGAATCGAGCGGTGGTTGGAGGATTTTCCAGCATTTACCACGAAAAACACGTTGCGCCATCATCATAATCTACTGCACATTTTATTTTTACGGTTTGGGTCGATAGAAAGAAAACTGCATCTTTAGCGTACAAACCGTTTACATGTCGATATTATCTGTTCGCGAAATATCCAAGAACTATGGCGTAATTCATGCGCTTAAAAAAGTAAGCTTTGACGTTCCTCCAGGAAGTGTGTTTGGAATACTCGGTCCCAATGGAAGTGGTAAAACCACATTACTTGGTATTGTGATGGATGTTCTTCGCCCAAGTTCCGGAAGTTATTTATGGAATGATAAGCCCGCTGATAATGCCATCCGCAAAAACATCGGCACACTTCTCGAGACGCCCAATTTCTATCATTACCTGAGTGGCGCAGACAATCTTGCAATTGCAGCCGCTATCAAAGGAAAGGGAAAGGAAAATATTGACAAGGTACTGGAGGCGGTAAACTTACTTCAGCGAAAGAATTCAAAGTTTAGTACTTATTCGTTGGGGATGAAACAACGCCTGGCGATTGCGTCGACACTCCTGGGTGATCCGGAAATTTTGGTATTTGATGAACCGACGAATGGCCTTGATCCAGCGGGGATAGCGGAAATTCGGGAGTTGATCAAGCAGCTCAGTTTCCAGGGCAAAACGATTATCATGGCGAGTCATATTCTTGATGAAGTCGAAAAGGTTTGTACACATGTCGCCATCATCCAAAAAGGCGTGTTGAAAACTTCGGGAACGGTAAGTCAAATTTTATCGCATGGCTCAACAGCTAATGTTCAAATTGTGGAAGTGACGAGTGATAATATGAGCCTACTTAGTTCTACGATTAAAGAAATGGTTGGCGTTGAATCAGTAATTGAAAAAGATGGAGTCATTCAATTAACAACAGCTGAAACTGTTTTATCAGGTGATATCAACCGGTACTGCTTTAGCAAAGGAATAGTATTGAATTCCCTGCAGATCAAACGCAAAACACTCGAATCTACCTTTCTTGAAATTACTGGAACGCAAAGCGATCGTTAATTAATAATAACACAGCACAGACATGATAAAGCTTCTTCAGATTGAATGGCTAAAAGTGAAAACCTACCGCACGTTCTGGGTTTTATTTGGATCCTTTGTTCTTCTCTTCCCTATTACATTTTATTTTGTTGCCAGTAAGTATATGGAAACTGTTTCTCAAAAGAACCAGGAATCCAACATGATCAACTCCGTTCTGGGAGCACCATTTGTGTTTCCAAAAATCTGGCACTCGGCGAGTTGGTTTGGAGGACTTTTCTTCATCATACTCGGGATGTTGTTCATCTTGTTGGTAACGAACGAAGTTCAATATCGCACTCACCGACAAAACATTATTGATGGGTGGAGCCGCACCGATTTTATCCTTGCCAAATTTTCGGTGATGATAACTTTTATACTCATTGCAACAGTATTGGTGTTTATCAGCGGGCTTGTAGTGGGTCTAATCTTAACACCAGAAAATTCATCATCCGACATTTTTGAAGGATTAAACTATATCGGGTATTTCGCAGTGATGGCAGCGCTATATCTTGTGGTAGCATTTCTTGTTGCAATCCTTATCAAGCGAACGGGATTGTCGATCATCATTTACTTCACGGTTGTTTGTATCGTGGATAACCTGCTTTGGGTTGCACTTACGTTTAGAGGCAGCCAGGCTGGGTATTACCTCCCGTTGGAAGCAGCAGATTCACTCATACCAAATCCCTTTAAGCCAAGGATGATGGAACAACGAACCGTAACGGATATGTCGCTTTTGTTAACGGCGCTCGCTTACCTGGCGTTGTTCGGTTATATAATTCTTGCGAGTTTTAGAAGAACGGATCTTAAAACCTGATTACTGTTTTTCTCCAACGAGATCCTTCAATGCATGTTCAATGGTTTCAAAAGCAAAAGTGAAACCGGCATCCTCTATTTTTTTGGAGCTGACAGTAGCGCTTTTCAACACTTCAATACTCATTTCGCCCAGACCAAGTTTGAGAGCAAAAGCTGGTACGCGAATGGGGAGGAAAAGTTTTCCGTTTTTGTTTCTTGCAAGAGTCGTCGCAATATTTTTATTTGTTGCAGGCACCGGGGCAACAGCATTATAAACTCCTTGCATTTCATCGCCTTCAATTGCCTTTAAAAAAATGCGACAAAGATCCTCGATGTGAATCCAACTCATAATTTGTTTGCCGGTTCCTAAGATAGCAGCAACACCAAAGTTCAGAGGCATCTTAAACTCTTTCAGCGCGCCTCCTTCATTACTCATTACAATACCTGTCCTAAGAATTACAAGGCGTTTCCCAAGAGACGAAACTGGTTTGATGCTTTCTTCCCACGCAACGCAAGTGCGACCCAAAAAATCGTCATACGCGGGTTGGTCTTCAGTAAATGGCTTAGGATTGGGTATTTGTGGATCAGGACCGTACCAACCAACACCAGAAGCATTCACTACTGCTTTCACTTTATTGGGAATTCTTTCTAATGAACGAACCAGTAATTTGCCGCTATCAATTCGGCTTTGCACAATTTCTTTTTTGCGATCCTCAGTCCATCGCTTATCTGCAACGCCTGCCCCGGCAAGATTAAGAATGAAATCAGCATTCGCGATTACGGTGTCGTCGATCTCCTGCCTCGCTGGATCCCAATGGGCTTTAATGGTAGTTGGCTGTACTTCCGGCGAAAATTGAATCAACTTCGGTGCTGATCTGGTTAACAACACTACCTGGTAGCGCTGTTGATTCAACAATTTACTGAGTGCACTTCCGATAAGACCGGTTCCACCCGTAATGACAACTGTTTGCATATTTAAAACGATGACTGTTTATTAGACCTTAAATGTAGATGTAAATGCCGACAACAATTTTCTGATGAAGAGGTTCAATAAAACGCATTTAGTTTGTACGAGGATCGTTTGGAGTTTCGTGGACTCTTATTGCAACGTTCACTTCAGTTCATTCCATTTTTTGAAATCAATTGAACCGTTTCGTAACGGTAGCCTAGTTGTACATGGAATCGAATGCAACTAACAGGAATTAATTGCTGATGTTAAAAACAAACTGTATTGCAAAATTAATGAATGAGAAACGAGGGATACGATTTGTTGGCGAGCTCGGCAATGGACCTATTGATATTTGAGCGGGTTTCTTCTAAACGAAAGAATATAGCGCTTCATGTTCATCCAGAAAGCGAGGATAAAGTACACGATTAACGGTGAACCCATCGTTAAAAAGGAGATGTAGACGAACCATGTACGGATTCGGGAGGTGGCAATACCGAGTTTTTCACCAATTCGGGTGCACACTCCAAATATCTGCCATTCGATATAATAGCGGAGACGGTTCATACGGCTAAATTATAAAAATTAAACAAATAGAGAAACGATACTGTTCTATCCTTAAGGCATTTTTTGATAAATTCGCTGAAAGTTCGTTTGAACAGTACTCTTTAAATTTTTCATTATGGTTTTTGATATTGAAATGATCCGAAAGGTGTACTCCAGCTTTCCTGGTCGCGTTGAGGCGGCCCGTAAGGTTGTTGGACGCCCGCTTACCCTATCTGAAAAAATTCTGTATACCCATCTTTGGCAGGGAGATCCTACCCAATCATTCGAAAGAGGAAAAAGTTATGTTGATTTTGCGCCCGATCGCGTCGCAATGCAGGATGCTACCGCTCAAATGGCTCTTTTGCAGTTCATGCAAGCCGGGCGGGATAAAGTGGCAGTGCCGTCTACCGTCCATTGCGATCACCTGATTGTAGCAAAAACAGGAAGTACGGACGACCTTAGCAAAGCAGTGAACGAAAGCAGCGAAGTCTTTGATTTCCTTGCTTCTGTGTCAAATAAATACGGAATTGGTTTTTGGAAACCGGGTGCCGGAATCATCCACCAGGTTGTGTTGGAAAATTACGCCTTCCCTGGTGGCCTAATGATCGGAACGGACAGTCACACCGTAAATGCTGGTGGTTTAGGAATGGTTGCGATCGGTGTTGGTGGGGCAGACGCCTGTGACGTGATGGCCGGTCTTCCATGGGAACTCAAATTTCCCAAACTCATTGGAGTTAAACTGACCGGCAAATTGAACGGCTGGACGGCTCCAAAGGACGTGATTCTCAAAGTTGCAGGTATCCTCACTGTGAAAGGTGGGACAGGTGCAATAGTTGAATATTTCGGAGAAGGTGCTACAAACATGAGCTGTACCGGGAAGGGTACCATTTGTAATATGGGCGCAGAAGTTGGTGCAACTACATCAACTTTTGGGTATGATGAGAGCATGAGCCGTTACCTGAGAGCAACCGGGCGCGACGAAGTTGCCAAGCTTGCTGATGGAATCCGGGAGCATTTAACTGCAGATGCGGAAGTATATGAAAATCCATCGGCTTATTTTGACCAGGTAATTGAAATTGATCTCACCACATTGGAGCCGCATTTGAACGGGCCGTTTACTCCTGACCTTGCCACTCCAGTCTCTAAAATGAAAGAGGAAGCGGCCAAACACAATTGGCCTACGAAAGTGGAGTTTGGTTTGATTGGAAGCTGCACTAATTCTTCGTACGAAGATATCAGCCGCGCTGTCAGTCTTGCCAAGCAGGTGTCGGAAAAAGGATTAAAGACAAAAGCACAGTTCACAATTACACCAGGAAGTGAACTTGTTAGATATACGATCGATCGCGATGGATTCCTCGACACATTTGAAAAAATCGGCGCTACCGTTTTTGCCAATGCATGTGGGCCATGTATCGGCATGTGGGATCGCGTTGGCGCAGAAAAACAGGAAAGAAATACGATTGTGCATTCATTCAATCGAAACTTTGCGAAACGGGCAGATGGAAATCCCAATACTCTTGCATTCGTGGCCTCACCCGAACTAGTAACCGCAATTGCGATTGCAGGCGATCTAACGTTCAATCCACTTACTGATTTTTTAATAAATGAGAAGGGTGAAAAAGTGATGCTCGATCCGCCAACTGGTTATGAACTTCCGCCAAACGGATTCGATGTAGAAGATCCCGGGTTTCAAGCACCTGCGGCTGATGGAACAGGTGTAATTGTAAAAGTCGATCCTACTTCTAAACGACTTCAATTGCTTGATCCATTTCCAGCCTGGGAAGGTGTTGATTTAATGGGATTGAAATTGCTGATCAAGGCAAAAGGAAAATGTACAACTGATCATATATCGATGGCAGGTCCGTGGTTGAAATTTCGCGGTCACCTCGATAATATTAGTAACAATATGTTGATTGGTGCGCTTAATTATTTCAATGAAAAAACAGACCTCGTCAAGAATCAGCTAACTGGCGAATACGGGCCTGTTCCGAAAACGCAACGTGCTTATAAAGCAGCTGCTCTTGGAACAATCGTTGTGGGAGACGAGAACTATGGAGAGGGGTCGTCTCGCGAACATGCAGCGATGGAACCACGTCATCTTGGAGTAAGGGCAGTATTGGTAAAGAGTTTCGCACGGATCCATGAAACAAATTTGAAAAAACAGGGAATGCTTGCATTGACGTTTGCGTTCAAAGAAGATTATGACAAAATTCTTGAGGATGATGTTATTGATATCATTGGCTTGACGGATTTCACTCCTGGCAAATCGTTGCAACTTGTGCTTACGCATGCAGACGGGAGCTCAGAATCTATTGAAGTCAATCACTCGTACAATCATCAGCAAATTGAATGGTTTAGAGCTGGAGGCGCGTTAAATATCATTCGCCGGCAGTTTGTTTAAATAAAATTGATTTTGAAAACGGAAAAAGCTTCACTGACAGTGAAGCTTTTTCCGTTGATAGCCATATATAGAAGAGGGAACACTATAGCTTTTCGAGAATTTCCATCAGAACCTTCTCTTCACAGGTAAGGCAGGGTTTGTCATCCAGGTCTTCCTGCTTTTTTAATTTATCGAAATAAGTCGCAAGGCTGGCAGACTCATACATGTCCAGAATTGAGGGATGCACGTAATATTTTTTGCAGACTGTTCTTGTATTGCCAAGATGTTTCGAGACTTTATCAAGCACTTCAACAATGTTTTTCTTCGCGTGCGTTTTATTTTCAAACTCTCCCACTTCTTTGAACGCAATTAATGCCTGCACCGTTCCGGCCCATGTTCTAAAATCTTTCGAAGTAAATTCACCATCCACAATGCTGCGGAGATACTCGTTTACCATGCCGGAATCGATCGTCTGTTTATTACCCTGCTCGTCGTAATACTGAAACAATTCTTTTCCCGGGATATCACGACATTGCTTTACAATTTTCGCGAGCCGCGGACTTTTAATACTGATGTCATGCTCCACCCCTTTCTTTCCCTTGAAAGAAAAGTTCATATTGCTTCCTTTAATTTCGACGTGCTTATCCTTTAGGGTTGTTAATCCAAAAGAGCCATACATTTTTTCATATGATTCGCTACCAACGCGGATGCATGTACGCTCCATTAAGGCAATGACGGTAGCGAGGATTTTTTCTTTCGGTGAATGGCTTGAAGCAAGATCTTTTTGAACCTGCTTTCTGATTGATGGCAACACTTTACCGAACTGAAGCATCCGGTAAAATTTAGTTTGATTTCTTAATTGATTCCATAATGGATGATACCGATATTGTTTGCGATTACGGGTGTCAGAACCGGTAGCTTGCAAGTGACCGTTTTCTTTTGCGCAGATCCATACCTTTTCCCAGGCTGGCGGCAATACAAGACTTCGAATTCGTTGCAACTCTGTTTTATCCTTTAGGGCTTTATTCTTGTATAAATAACGAAATCCGTTTTGAGATTTGATCCGTGTATAGCCTTCCATGCTATCATTCACATAAACCAGCTTGACAGCTTTCGCGGTGGCTTGCGGATCACTCAGGATCTTGTCTAGCCTGGCAGATGTTATTTTTAAGTCGTCGGAGATTTGTATGACCACGTGATAGGTTTTAGCGTTAATTGTGACACGAATCACAAAGCGTACCATATAGTAATAAGAAAGTCTGTTACGGTAAAATGAAGTTTAAGGGTATTAAAGCTTCGACAACCCCTGAACTTTGAGCCATACTTGGGCGAGAACCCCACAATTTGGGGATCGAGTCTCGATCAAATGATCCCTTGACTATGGGTCATTCAATTCAAATGAATAAGCTTAAATGAAGTGAAACCGTCAAACATCCTAGATTTGTAAAAAGCAACAAATGCAATTATCCTCTTCGTCAACAAACATGATCGTGGCGCTTGTTTATGGCTGCGTTTTCACGGTTATCTTGTCGTCTTGCAATTTTACCGACAAAAAAACGAATACTGATTCTCCTGAAGTAGTCGCAAAGCCAGCTTCGCGATCCGAAAAAGAATGCTACCATTATTATTCGGGAAGGGATACTGTTTTAATGGATTTGTTTGTAAGAAACGGGCGTGCTGAAGGAAAGATTACGTACCAATTTTTTGAGAAGGATCGCAATGATGGAAATTTTTCGGGTGAACTGAAAGGTGATACCCTGGTTGCTGATTATGAATTTAATTCTGAAGGCACCAAATCAACCCGCCAGGTAGTTTTTTTGAAACAGGGAGATAAACTCACCGAAGGCTACGGTGATGTTGAAGAAAAAAATGGAAAAATGGTTTTCAAAAACTTGCCAGCAGTAACGTTTGGGAACGTTGTTTTAACAAAAGGCGAATGCATCGTTAAGTAAAGTTTGGAAATTCGTTTGGAGAGCAGATTGCTCGATTTTCGATTTTCGTATTTTCACCGCATGATTTCTTATAACCCAAAACACTGGTTCAGGTTTCTGTTCAATTTTCATAAAGGTGACACCTTAAGACAGCTCGTTGTTTTCGTATTTCTCATTTCCGCTTATTCCGGGTTGATCGCTTACCTGGAACTGGAATACTGGAACTTGTCGAAAGATAGTAATATAAGCAGGCTGTCCCTGCTGCATAACTTGCTCGGATTTGTACTGTCGTTGTTATTGGTTTTCCGTACAAATACCGCATATGATCGCTGGTGGGAAGGGCGTAAGTTGTGGGGGTCACTTGTGAATAACAGCCGAAATCTTGCGCTGAAATTGAATGCGCTGCTGAAACATGAAAATTTAGATGATCGTCGCTTTTTCAGAAGAATGATCCCGTTGTTTGCATCAGTTCTTCGCGATCATCTTGCGCTTGAAACAACGCGGCTTGCACTTGATTCTGCCGATCATCCTGAACTGGCATCATTAGATAAAAACAAACATGTACCTAACCAGGTTGTCTCGCTTATTACGCAACGAATTTACACGATGCAGAAAGACGGAACTATTGATGGATACCAATTGATGACCATCAATAGCGAACTGCAATCGTTTGCCGAAATCTGTGGTGCGTGCGAGCGTATTAAAAACACCCCCATCCCGTTTTCCTACAGCACGTTTGTAAAAAAATTCATTTTCATTTATGTCGTTACGCTTCCATTTGGATTTGTATTCAGTCTCGGTTATTGGGTAATCCCGGTTGTCGCGTTCATTTTTTATGTGCTTGCCAGTCTTGAGGTGATCGCGGAGGAAATCGAAGACCCGTTTGGTGGAGATGAAAACGATCTTCCTACCCAAAAAATCGCAGCGAATATCAAGAGAAATATAGAAGACATCCTTTAAAGTCAGTATCAGTTTGATTCCCAACCTTTTCTCCACTGGTATCGTATACCATAATATCTTTTAATTTCTTGCAGCGATCCGATATTTTTACGGGTCAATACACCATGATTTTCAAACTACTTGCTATCCTTGGGCTTAGCCTGATTTCCCTTACCGAACTGTATGCGCAATCGCAATGCACTACATTAGGTCAAACGCCTGCAACAGCATTTCCCGTCTGTGGAGTGAGTACATTTAATCAAAGCACTGTTCCGCTTTGCGGAGGTACGCGTATTCCCGGTCCTTGTACAAACGATGGTGTGACTGACATTAATCCCTTCTGGTATAAATTCACCTGTTTCCGAGCTGGAAATCTTGGCTTCACCGTTACTCCAATCGATTTAAATGATGATTACGATTGGCAATTATTTGACGTTACAAATAAAAATCCCAACGACGTTTTTACAGATGCATCAATGTTCGTCGCTTGCAACTGGTCAGGACTAACAGGCGTTACCGGGGCATCGGGTAACGGATCCTCTCTTCAGAACTGCGCAGGTACTGGTTTCCCATTATTTAGCTCGCGGCCTTCATTAATCCAGGGACATCAATACCTATTATTGCTAAGCAATTTCAGCGCTTCTCAAAAAGGATATAACCTCTCATTTGGAGGAGGTACTGCCGATATCACGGATCCCCAACAACCAAAAACAGTGCGTGCAAGCGCGAACTGCAGTGGATTAAAAGTTAGTGTGAAGCTCAATAAAAAAATGAAGTGCGCAACCCTTGCGGCAGATGGAAGCGATTTCAGTTTATTTCCGGCTAACGCATCCATTACATCCGCTGTCGCCCTCGGTTGCAACAGTTCATTTGATATGGATTCGGTTGAATTGACGCTGACAGCACCTTTGCCGCCTGCGACATACACGTTAACGGTAAAGAACGGGATGGATGGAAATACGATTCTTGACAATTGCAATGAAGGAGTTACAGTTGGTGAAACAATGAACTTCACCATATTCCCACTGGCTCCAACACCGATGGATAGCCTAAGAAGAGTGGGCTGTGAGCCGACGACTCTTGAATTAATTTTTCGTAAGCCAATTGATTGTACCAGTATTGCAGCTGATGGAAGTGATTTTGTCGTGAGCGGTCCATCGGCAGTTGTGGTTACCGGAGCTTCCGGAATTTGCAGCAATGGGAAAACGACGGTAATCACCGTAACGCTTTCCCGACCAATCCAGGTTGGTGGAAATTATCAAATTACACTTCAGTCAGGTACAGATGGAAACACCATTTTTGATGAATGTTCTCAAGCAACACCGGCTGGATCTGCTATCAATTTCCCAGTATCCGGAATAGTTTTAGCAGCGTTCACCCAGCAAATCCAGTATGGTTGCAAAACGGATACGATCTTCCTTTCGCACAATGGGAATGGCGGTACGACGAGTTGGGCGTGGTACTCTAATGGTCAGTTCTTTAGCAATCAACAAAATCCTACAATTTTTTATACGGTTTTCGGTCAAAAACAAATCGCACTTAAAGTTTCAAACGGAGTATGCAGCGATTCTGCAACAGTCCAATTCAATCTTGATAACGGGGTGAAAGCTGCGTTTGATTTTACAGATGTCGTTTGCCCGGAAGACTTTGCTGTATTTTCAGATAAGAGTGTTGGGAACATTGCTTCCTGGTCATGGAATTTTGGAAATGGAAATACAAGTACCGACCAACAGCCAACCCCACAAAAATACACACCGCCCACTACGACGCGCGAAAGATTTTACTCAGCAAGATTGATAGTGCAGGGCGGATCCAACTGCTCCGACACTATCGTTCATAGGATAAAAGCCGTCAATACTTGCTTTGTAGCAGTACCGAATGCATTCTCTCCAAACAATGACGGTCATAACGAGTACCTGTACCCGCTCAACGCATACAAAGCCGAAAATCTTATTTTCCGCGTCTTCAATCGATACGGCCAGGTCGTCTTCGAAACAAAAGACTGGACGAAGAAATGGGATGGCACGCTGGGCGGACGTCCTCAACCTTCTGGTACTTATGTTTGGACGCTGCAATACATCGATCGTGATACCCGCCAGGCAATCAGTAAAAGGGGCGTTACTGTAATTGTCCGGTAATTGATCAATATTAACTTCGGCGGGTTAGGTTCATTTTTCCTTCTATATTTAGTTTGATT
>JACMLR010000140.1 GCA_014379515.1 Chitinophagaceae bacterium | reverse complement strand
CTGTAAGGGCAAAATATAATAGCGATGGGCATCGCCAATCGTAACGCACACGGCATGAATTACAGCTCTGAGGGGGATAATATGGTTGAATAGAGTTTAATAAATTTTATCGGTACATAGCAAATTGAGATGGAAATTTCCGTACTGATTAATGATTCGATTTACGTCGTTCACAACCGCTGCCCTTGTATTTAATTGATCCGAAATATCACGGACTGCCTTACGCCCTGTAAGGGCAAAATATAATAGCGATGGGCATCGCCCATCGTAAAGACGCCCCCCAAGTATTAAAAGCCCTGCAGGGGCGCGATAGTAAAATCGAATCAAATTTAATTTCATCTTCGATTATCAAATCGGTATAAATCCATTTTACCCGTCACCATTCGTTCCCAATTATTGAAAATTATCGCGCACCTTCAAGGGAAAGTTTGGAGGATGGAGTTTGGAGTGCGGGTTGGGCCGCTTCGTCCATACTCCAAACTTCACTCTTCACCCCGCTCCTCGCTCTCCGCTCTCGCTCTTGATTCAAACTCCCCATCGTCCGCTTTCGAACAAAAAGTGTACGATTCCGAACACCGAACGCCCGGCTCTTCTACTAAATATCGCATTATCAAGCTGCTAGAGAGATTGGTACACAGGTTGACTAACTAAGTGGCAGCAACAACCAATTAAATCAACTTTTATGCACCTCAGCACGTTCAGACTGGCTCTTCGGCACTTTGCAAAGCACAAGCTGTTTACAGTAATTAATATTGCAGGGTTAGCAATTGGAATAAGCGCGGCATTGGTAATCTACCTAATCGTTCAGTACGAATACAGTTTCGACAAACAACATAAAGATGGCGACCGGATTTACCGTACGGTCAGCGTTATTCAATTTCCGGATCTTAAAATCGAAAATTCTGGCGTACCTGTTCCAACAGTCAAAGCGGCCAGAGAAGAACTTACCGGAATGGAAGCCGTGACGTTTTTTTCTACTATGGACGAAACGAATATTCAAGTTCCGATGCCGGGAAGTGAAACGCCTGCCATATTCCGGAAACAAAAGGAGGTTGTTTATGCCGATAATTATTTCTTCACTGTTTTCGACTATGCCTGGCTTGCTGGTTCGGCACAGGTCGCACTGAAAGATCCATTTCGCGTTGTGCTTACCGAGGACCGGGCAAAAACTTATTTTGGAACCCTGGCACCGAAAGACATTATCGGTCGTGAAATAATTTACAGCGATACGATCAAAGCAACAGTATCCGGAATTGTAAAAAAGCCAACGCAGATAACTGACTTCACGTTCCAGGAATTTGTTTCCGTGGCCACTGTCGAGAATACCGGGATGGTCGAGCAGTTCGGTTGGAACGAATGGGGAAGTATAAATTCTTCGTCGCAGATGTTCGTTAAGCTGAATAAAGGAACACAGCCTTCACAAGTTGAAAAGCAATTCGTCGCACTTCGAGATAAATACAGACCACGCGATAAGGAACATCCAAATAAAAAAGACGATACAAAACATGCATTACAGCCACTAAGTGATATTCACTTCAATGCAGTTTATGACGCGTTCAATCATAGACAGGCAAATAAATCCACGCTGGCAGGTTTGTTAGCTGTTGCTGCATTTTTGCTGATTCTTGGTTGTATAAATTTTATCAACTTAACGACAGCTCAAGCCTCGCAGCGCGCAAAAGAAATTGGAATTCGTAAAACGATGGGCAGCTCGAAAATGCAGTTGGTTTCACAATTTCTGACGGAAACACTGGTGCTTACGTTAGTGGCGACACTATTATCGATCGCATTAAGCCCAATATTATTGAACGTGTTTAAAGACTTTATTCCAGATGGAGTCAGTTTTAATTCGTTGAACCAGCCACATGTGTGGATTTTTCTAGCGGTTCTCGTCGTGGTGGTAAGTGTATTGGCGGGCTTCTACCCTGCATTGGTACTGACACGATTCAAACCAGTGACCGTTTTGAAAAATCAGGCGTATACCGGCACTGCTCAAACGCGTAAAGCATATTTAAGAAAGACGCTCACTGTAACCCAGTTTGTCATCGCGCAGTTTTTAGTGATTGCCACTTTGATTGTTTCCAAACAAATCAATTTCTCCATCAATAAAGAACTTGGTTACAAACGCGAAGCAATCGTAACGCTCAACACGCGATGGAACTTTTTTTCCGATGTTCCAGATAACAGACGTAAAATCCTGGTTGAAAAAATAAAGCAGTTCCCAGAAATTGAAAAAATTTCACTTTCCGGGTCCTCACCCGCATCCGGGAATACATCTACCACAACAATGAAGTCTAAAGAGAAAAAAGTGCTTGAAACGATGGTAGAACGGAAGTATGCAGACACATCCTATTTTGGCTTATATGGTATGAAACTAATTGCCGGACGCAATCTTCAGCAAAGTGATACAACGAAAGAGTTTGTGATTAACGAAACCTACGCACGCATGATGGGTTTTGAAAATCCAGCTGATGCTGTGGGACAGATGATCGATCGCGGGGGTCCGATCCCAATTGTAGGTGTCTTGAAAGATTTTCATTCGAAGGGAACACAACAGCTGATCAAGCCTCTTGCATATGCATCGGCAACAGAAAACAGTTTTACGATCCATCTTGCGCTCAAGCCACGTGGCAACGATTCGGAATCCTGGAAACGGGCAATGGCAAAAGTGGAAAAGGAATTCAAGGCATTGTACCCGGAGGATGATTTCCAATACAGTTTCTTTGACGAAACGATTGCGAAGTTTTATCAGACAGAACAAAACATCTCGCGCCTGTTGAAGTGGTCGGCAGCACTTTGCATCTTCATAAGCTGTCTTGGTCTTCTCGGATTAGCGATCTTCGTTACAAATACAAGAACAAAGGAAATCGGTGTGCGTAAGGTGCTTGGTGCTTCTGTAACACAAATCATTTCGTTGCTTTCGAAAGACTTTATTGCACTGGTAGCGCTTGCGTTTCTAATTGCCTTACCTTTTTCATATTGGGCAATGCATAACTGGTTGCAGGACTTTCAATACCGCACTGCGATGAGCTGGTGGGTTTTTGCAGCAACAGGTGGAGGTATGATCATGCTTGCAATGATTGTGTTAAGCTTACGAACGATCAAATCAGCGACTGAAAACCCTGTAAAAAACATGCGCACAGAATAATTAATAAGATGTTTAGAAATTATATAAAAGTTGCGGTAAGAACGTTGATGAAGAATAAACTCTTCACCCTAATCAACGTATTTGGGCTTGCACTAAGCATGTCGATCTGCATGCTCGTGCTTATAGGCCTCAAAGACCAACTAGGCTATGATAAGTTTCATCCGCGGCCGGAACGGATATATCGCATCATTTCACAGCTAACAAACAAGCAAGGAAATTCTTATCGCTTTGCAACATCGCCACTTCCCTTCGCAAATAATTTCACTGCAGGTTATGATTTGATCGAAACATCCACAAGGGTGTATATCCCCGGATCGCAACGAGCAATTGGTGAAAACAATAGGCAATTTGTAATAAACGGAGCGTTTGCTGATGCGTCATTTTTCGACGTGTTTGGCTTTCCTTTTAAAGACGGAAATAAAACGGTTGCATTAAAAGCGCCAAACAGTATTGTGTTGACACATGCCGTTGCTGAAAAGATGTTTGGTGCAGGAGTTGACGCTATCGGAAAAACAATTGAATATCCGACTTGGGGCAATTTTGTTGTTACCGGGGTGTTAGCTCAACCAATTGGAAAGTCGCATTTGGATTATGACGCATACCTCTCTATGTCATCGGTGGTAGCGCTTGAGAAAGCAGGGAAATTAACTGCAATGTCTGAGCTGTGGGATAATTTCTTTACGAGTTACACCTACGTGGTTACAAAAAAAGGTATTTCGAGAAGTCAACTGAACCGCGCTGTGGAGGATGTTTCCACAAAACTGATGGCAGCGCAAAAGAATGAAGGTTCTGCTGCCGTTCAATTCGAAGCACAGCCATTTAAAAAAATTATAGTGGGTGAAGAGTTGATCGCTGCCGCGCGTAACACTGGGTCAAGAAGCAAAGTTTGGGGACCTGTTGCCATTGGATTCATCATTCTCTTGTCGGCATGCTTCAATTATACCAACCTTTCTATTGCGCGGTCGTTGAAACGCGGCAAAGAAGTCGGCATTCGCAAAGTGTCGGGCGCGATGCGGCGGAATGTTTTTTTCCAGTTTATCATCGAATCACTCTTGCTTGCGTTCATTGCATTTGGTTTCGCATTTCTCTTTCTACGCGTCATGATTGACTATCTCCCTTTCATTGCCGAAAGCATACCTCAGGGTTTCACTTTTGATTGGAGTGTTTTTGTTTGGTTCTTTTTATTTACACTATTCGCGGGTTTTTTAGCCGGGTCTCTTCCTGCGTGGACACTTTCTTCCTTCAAACCAGTGCAAGTCTTAAAAAATCTTTCGAACGTAAAATTGTTTGGTAGCAATGGCTTGCGGAACTCACTCATCGTGGTTCAATTCTCACTTGCATTGGTAATTGTAATCTTCACATTGGTCTTCTCCCGGCAATTTGATTACCTCGCCAATG
>JACMLR010000139.1 GCA_014379515.1 Chitinophagaceae bacterium | reverse complement strand
CTTGCTCTCTTCATACGTTAACTCACGATATCCTGACTTGGGAATGTCAAACCTTGAAACAGGTATTGGATTCAGATTTATTTTAGCAAGGGTGTATAGTATTTTCAACTTCCCCTGAACTAGCTCCCACTCAAGCGGTAAACCATTCAGATTTTTAAACATCATGTTTTCATACTCCCGATTTTCAGGTATGAGATCTGTGGTATAATAAACCGCAAAAACAGTTCCGTCAATTAATTTTGCTTCGGCTTTTACACATTTGTACCCTGCAATCACCTTTGTTTCGGTTGTGTTAGTGAACACAATCCCTTCATATTTTTTGTTTTTTTCTTTCCAGTTAGCAGCATTCATGCGGATCAATATTTTCTGACCACTGACTTCTCTTAGGGCCACGGCTGTACCCGCATTTGCGTCATGAATTGTAGTTGATGAAAATAATGCGCTCGTCATTTCACTTCTGCTAAGATGTCCTTTTATATAAACTGTTGTACTGGCACCGTCGAAGGCATCGGCCATTTTCGGTTCGGCGCTACCGGTGGAAATTTTTGTGTCGTAGCTAAGCATCAACTCAGATACCCTGCGTTGTGCCATTCCTGGTATCGCAATTATCGAAACAAGGAGAACCGCGATTAAATTTTTCATTTTTGTTGTTACTGTTGTGACTAATAGACTGTTTTGAGGCCCATTAAGTTGTCTAAAATAGCAAAGACCCGTCAATAATGATAGTTAAGACGGGTCTAAATAGTTAAATATTTGACTGGGTAGTTATTTTTTTCCGGGCTTATTCTTTAGCTCCTGCATCTTTTTCTGCGTTTCCTGCATCTGCTCCATTCGTTCTTGCCACTTCGATTTTGTTTTTGGTTTCTTTCGATTTGCTTCGAGCTTCGCAAGAATCTTATCGTGATCGATAATGTAATTCTGAATAATCCACTGCAAAATCAACGTGATAATATTTGATACGGTGTAGTACCAGGTAAGTGCCGATGGAAGTCTATTGAAGATGAATAACAAAATGAATGGAAAGATATAAGGCATGTACTTCAACGCCGGGTTACTTTGATCAGGCGTCATGTTCGCATTATACAGGGAGATAAGAAAGCTTGTTGCAGCAGCGGTCAACGTGAAAAGGCTCAAGTGACTTCCCAATCCCCAAACACTAAAAGGGAAATTGACAATCACATCATACGACGCGAGGTTGTCGGCCCAAAGAAAAGACTCACCACGCAGCGCGATATTAGAGTTGAAGAAACTGTAGAGAGCAAAGAAGATGGGGATTTGCAACAACGCGGGAATACATCCTCCCAAAGGATTCACACCCGCTTCCCTGAACAACTTCATTTGCTCCATGCCGACCGCCTGTTGATCACCACCAAGCCTGGCTTTCATCTTATCAATCTCGGGACGCAACGCTTTCATCTTTGCACCGCTCAAATAACTTGTATATACTAATGGCGAAGTAGCAAGACGGATAAAGATTGTCAACAAGGCAATTACAAGACCAAAACTTCCGATAAAGCTTTTGAAGAAATCAAAGACCGGCATCACAATCGCACGGTTGATTGGCCGAACAAACGCATACATATCCCGTCCAAGATTTATAATCTTGGCCATATCTTCCACTGGTTGTTTGTTGAGAATTTTATAATCGTTCGGTCCGTAATAAAGCTGCAACGGGAATGCGGCAACTGAACCAATTGGAAGTTTTGCCTGAACGGTCGTAACCACATCTGCAATCCGTTTAGCGGAATCCACCGTTTCTCTCGTAAACAAAATATCACCCGAGCTGAACGGTGTTTTTGCAACAATTGTCGTATTGAAAAACTGTTGCGCAACACTTACCCACTGAATTGACTTCTCAAATTTCTTTTCTGTTTTCGACATGATGTAATCGAAATCGCCGTCCTCGTAGAAACAAATATTTGTTTGTTGACGTTCGTACTCTACGTCACTTTCGTGTTGCACTGGGCGTGACTGCCACGTAAAATTGAATGCCCCCTGGGTAAGCAATTTATCTGCTCCGTTCAACTGTATATTCCAATCAAGGAGGTAGTTATTAAAGGGAATGATAAACGTGTGTGTAATCGTTTCTCCACCAACGCCGGTGGCGACAAAAGAAACGGTCTGACTACTGTCTGCGTTTTTCGTAACAGTTCCGGGAGTAAAGTATAAATCGGAAACCAACGCAGATTGATTCGCTCCACTGTTAACTGGGTATGAAAACCGATCAAACTCCGTTCCACCAAGAACTACAGGAGTACTATCGACCGATTTATATTTTTTAAGTTCGACTTTTTTGGGTTGACCGCCCTTATTAGAAAATGTAATTCGAAGCAGCTCGTTCTCAACTACCAACAGATTTTCTTCCGCTGACTTTTTAAACCCGGGCAGTGAATCGGGAACAGCTGCTGTCAATTTTACGGTGTCTGCTTTTCCTAGGGCGAGAGAGTCACGGAGCTTGGCAACACGCGCAACAGAATCCGCTTTTTTTTGCTGATCAGCGGCGAGTTCCTGGCTATTCCGTGTTGAAGTAAAAAGATATATAAATAACAGAGCGGCGAGTAGAACAAAACCAATCACCGTGTTACGATCCATATTCATTATGCTACAATTTAAAGAGGTGCAAAGATAGGGTTATCGACCCACTAAGCAGGGGCGATTGGACCCGTTTAAACTAAATGCCGGAGCCTCGGTTGTGACAAAAAAAAGGAGCCAGGCGACCTGGCTCCGTATAAAGGGGATAATTTTTAATCTTAAATCATTTCGCTTTGAAGAAGCGGATTTTTGATTGAATTTTTCATGTCGGCATACTCACGAGCTGCTTTGATGAAGTGTACGAAAACCGGCTGAGGGCTTTCAACGGTACTTTTAAGTTCCGGATGATATTGGACGCCAACAAAGAAAGGGTGTGATGGTAGTTCGATTATTTCAACCAGTCCACTTTCCGGGTTTCGTCCGCTGGCAATCATGCCGGCAGCTTCGTATTGTGGAAGATAGTGGTTATTGAATTCCCAACGGTGGCGGTGCCTTTCATTGATTGCTTCAACGCCATAAATTTCACGGGCAAGTGAGCCGTCTTTCAATTCGCATGGATACGAACCGAGCCGCATGGTGCCACCTTTTGCGGTAATTTTCTTTTGCTCTTCCATCAAGTCGATAACAGGATCCGGTGTATCCGCATCCATTTCGGTGGAATGTGCTTTTGGTAAATTGAGAACGTTACGAGCAAATTCAATCACTGCCATTTGCATACCGAGACATATACCGAAGAATGGAAGACTATTCTCACGCGCATATTTAACCGCGATGATTTTACCTTCTACACCACGAAGACCAAAGCCCGGTGCTACTAATAATCCATCAAGGTGGCCAAGTTTTTCTGCGACATTCTCAGCTGTGATGAATTCGCTATGGACGTTTACAATCTGCACTTTGCATTCATTCATTGCACCTGCATGAACAAAGGATTCGAGGATAGATTTATAAGCATCCTGCAGTTCGATATATTTTCCGATCAAGCCGATCGTCACTTTACTTTTTGGATATTTTAGTTTGTCGAGGAACTCTTTCCATTTGCTTAGTTCCGGTTCACGATGACCAGTAATGTTTAATTTCTTCATGCAGATTACGTCCAGCTTCTCACGCATCATAGTAAGTGGCACTTCATAAATTGTTGCAGCATCAGCTGCTTCAATCACTGCTTCCTGCTTTACATTACAGAATAACGCAATCTTCCGCCTGATCTCCGGTGATAACGATTCTTCTGTGCGACAAACAATGATATCGGGATGGACTCCTTCCTGACTTAACATCTTAACGCTGTGCTGCGTTGGTTTTGTTTTCAGTTCCTTTGCTGCTTTGAGATATGGAATCAAAGTAAGATGTACAACAACGGTATCTTCTTCCGGCAATTCCCATTGTAATTGCCGAAGAGCTTCAATAAATGGAAGGCTCTCGATATCACCCACGGTACCGCCGAGTTCAGTAATAATTATATCAAATTTTTCTTTGTGTTGACCGAGCAACAACATACGTCGTTTGATCTCGTCCGTGATGTGCGGAACAACCTGAACAGTTTTCCCTAGGTATGCACCTTCTCTTTCTTTATTGATTACGGTTTGATAGATGCGACCGGTAGTAACATTATTCGCCTGTGAAGTGAAAATATTTAAAAAACGCTCGTAGTGACCAAGGTCAAGATCCGTTTCAGCACCGTCTTCAGTAACGAAACATTCTCCATGTTCGTAAGGATTTAATGTCCCCGGATCAACATTGATATAGGGATCAAATTTCTGGATAGTAACCTTGAGACCACGTGCCTGCAACAACTTCGCCAGTGATGCTGCAATAATTCCTTTTCCAAGGGATGACGTAACCCCTCCTGTTACAAAAATGTACTTAGACATGTTATATGCTTAATTCGGTTGAAAAATAAAACAAAACAGGACCAGCATCACAACTCTCTTAAACACACGTTGCGAGTCAGTCCAATAACACAAATCAATAAAACATCACGATTAATACCTTACCACAAAAACATGACCAGTGGAAGAATTTAGAATAGAAAAATTCCAAGAGGTCATACAAAACTACTGCAATTTTCTTGGGCTTCGAAATTATAAAAGCAGCATGTGGAAAAAAGGAAATATCAGGACCCAATTATGCCTTTAAGTCTGCGTTTGAGTCGTTCTTTAGTGGCCGGCTTCACATTATTCTTTACCCATAACTTGATCCGACCTTTGAGTGTTTTCTTTAACGTAGAGGTTGTATACTGTTGAAAAACAGAACTAAAATAGGATTTACTTTTATTTGTCTCTTCGAACCCTTCGGCAAAAACCGCCGCGCGATAGTCAATAAATAGTTGTCGGATCACCGGCAGGTCAAGGTCCGTGAAACGATCTTGCTGTTTAAAGAAAAGAATTCCTTCTTTTAAATTAATGCTGCTGAAGTGATAGAACACGAGAGGAGAGCTGCCGTTAACAAGATATCGACCGTCGATGCATTCTACATTTCGTTCGTGTAGGTTCCAGTAACAGATATTATATCCCGGATCCTTATGGATGTATACTCTGTCGAAAAAAACCGGGACGAGGTTTAACCATTTTTGGTCCACAAATAGGCCCTTCTCAAGATTATAATAACAATACTCACGCATGCGTTCGCACCACCAATTCACAAATCTCTTGCTATTATCAGATACTTTTAGAGAGAAGAACCCGCCATTATATGTACCGGTGGCCAAATACGCGATTTCATCAGGCTGTTTTCCATCGAAAGTCATGGGACGGATCAGATGTGGGGTCAGAATGATGTCGTGTTCCTGGTGAAGATTCGAGACTGCAGTTACGTCGCTATAGAAATATAAATCAGAATCGATATACAGAACTTCGGAAGCTAGTGGATGCTCCTGGATGATATGCTTTGTAAAAAATGATTTCAGTGCGCAACTTAGTTCAACTATGGTATAGCGTTGCGCCATTTCGTGCAGATCGGTAATTTGCAGCTCCGAGCAAAAGAGCATCCTATAGCCTTCATACCATTTTGCAAGTGCAGGATCTGGTGGATCGATGATGCCGATAATGAAAAAATAATCTGGATTATGCCGTTTGAACGACTCCGCCGCTGCGCGTGCCATCGACAAATAATTGTTGGTACAAATCGTGAACGCAATCTTCATAAAAAACAATAGCGGTAAAGATATTGCTAAACGCGAAAGCATCTTCCCATTTAAAGACAAAAACTACGTCGTACCTGAATAACTGAGATTGTCGCGAATCAATAAGCATATTCGGCTGCAAAAACCGAAAGCGTATTACTCGAGGGCAAGGTAGATGTGGTGAAAATTGGGGCTGGTTGAATCGTAACAGCAGGTGACTGCGTTACTTTTGTGGGCTCATTTTTGCTGGCATGCATGCCGACAATCGCCACGACTTCAAATAATAGGATAATTAAACTTATCCGATCCTTCTTCATAGATACTGGGTTTTTAGGGGGCGCTTACTAAACGCAAAAGAAAGAAGTTTTATTTTGTTATGCAATTTCATAAAGTAAAAGAGGACGGTAAAACTACGAGATATCGATGTATTTCTACTATTAATCTTTCGCAATCTTGTCGTAACTGGTTATGATTCCTTTAATAAGTGATGAACTAAACCCTTGATGTTCCATTTCATTCAAGCCTGCGATAGTGCAACCTTTTGGCGTAGTTACCTTATCGATTTCCTGCTCAGGATGAGAACCATTCTTGAGCAGCAACTCTGCTGCCCCCTTCACCGTTTGCGCTGCGATCAAACTTGCCGTCGTCGCATCAAACCCGATCTCAATTCCACCCTGGATATTAGCCCGGATGTAGCGCATCGCATAAGCAGTACCGCATGCTCCGAGCACCGTGGCCGCTTCCATTAGCTTTTCATCTATCCATACGATCTGACCAAGTGTCGAAAACATGCTTCCTGCAAACTCTATGTCCTCTTTTTTCACCCCTTGTGCAGAGAGGCAGGTCATGCTCTCCTGTATCGCAATTGCGGTGTTAGGCATAGCGCGAATAACTGACATTTTTTTCCCTGCGGCTGCCAATAGATTTTCGATCGTAATGCCGGTGATAACGGATATCAACAAATGCCTGGAAGGATCCAATTTGTCCTTCAACTCTTCGATGATTTGAATCACCTGGAAAGGCTTGACGGCCAGAATTTGGATATCGGCAAAATCAAGAGCCGCACGATTGTCATCACTCACAACAACTCCTTTTGCTTCCAATGCGGCAAGCGTGCGAACATTCCTCCTGGTCACCATAATGTTACTGGCCTGCGAAAAACCGCTGTTGATAAGCCCGTGCGCAATCGCGGTTCCGAGATTGCCACCGCCGATGATTGAAATTTTCTTGTTCATTGGAGCTTACTTGAAAAAAATTGCCATCCAGCTATCGCAGGATGGCAGCAAATCGTTGAGCGACGAAGTTAATAATACTTTCCCACAGCTAAATAATTTCTTACATAATCAACGACCCCGTCTTCGAGGGAATAGAACGCATGTGGGTAACCAGCCTCACGGAGTTTATCCATCCGGGCTTCAGTAAAGTATTGGTATTTGTCCCGGATATCTTCCGGCATATCTATAAATTCAATTTTCGGCTCAGTATCGACGCCTTTAAATGTCGCCCGAACCAGGTCTTCAAAAGTTCGAGCCTGACCGGTTCCAAGGTTGTACAATCCGGAATCTACGCGGGCAGCGCCCGGCTCTGATGGAAAATCCGTTTCTGTCGGACTATCAGCGGACGAGGTTTCAGGACGAAGTTCAGCGGCAACCGGCTCTGTTATTTCACTCGCCGATTCCATTAACCAATAACAAACATTCACTACATCTTTCACATATACAAAGTCGCGTAACTGCTGCCCGTCTTTATATTCCGGTCGATGTGATCGGAACAGCTTTACCGTTCCTTCTTTTTTGATTTGATTGTAAGAATGCCAGATAACGCTCGCCATTCTTCCTTTGTGTGATTCATTGGGTCCATAAACATTGAAAAATTTCAGTCCGGCCCAAAATGGTGGATGATTAATCTGGTGAAGTACCCACTTATCAAATTCGTTTTTCGAAACCCCGTATGGATTAAGCGGTTTCAACTGACCGGGCAATTGGTGATCATCAGCATATCCCCACTCGCCAGCTCCATATGTTGCAGCTGATGAAGCATACACCAGCGGAATGTTTTGAACAGTGCAGTAATCCCAAATCTTTTGCGAGTATTCTACGTTCAGATGTTGATGGACTGCATAATCAAATTCGGTGGTATCGGTGCGAGCGCCGAGATGGAAGATGAAGTCGATCTTGAGATTACTATTGAACACCCATTCGAAGAAGTGCTCGCGTTCTATTTTAGATGAGTATCTTTTTCCTTCGAGGTTGGGAACCTTTGCTTCGGTTGAAAATTCATCAACAAGGATAAGATTTTCGTAGCCCTTTTCATTCAAAAACCCGACAAGGCAACTTCCAATAAATCCGGCTGCACCTGTTACAACTATACATGCCTCCCGATTATCGTTACCCCCCGGAGTTTTATCACTGCTTAAATTCATGGATACTTATTAAAACAACTTAATTATATAGCCGACAGGGCCTCTTCGCTTTTGTGGCTGGCAAGTAGATTTGAAATGGCCGTATCATATTTTTCTTTCCAACTGATGATATTACCCCAATTCAAACCATCCACTTCGATAGCACCCGTCGTTACTTCGCCCAGCTCCTCAAATGCCTGACCTTCCATTGATTTTTTAAAGCCTGCAAGCTTGGTGTTTTTCACGCTCACCACTACCCTGCTTTGCGCTTCGCCAAACCAATAGCCATCTTTCCGAATCTTATAGTCAGTTGCTACAACATCTATTCCAAGGTTGCGATTGAAGCATGATTCAATTAATGCTATAAATAAACCGCCTTCGCTAACATCGTGAGCTGATTCAATTAAGCGGTAATCGATTAGTTCGGAAATTTTTTGTTGAAGTGCATATTCTTCTTCGAGGTCAAAATGTGGAGCAGGACTGAATTCAACCCCGCGAATTTTATGAAGATATTCGGATGAATTGATATCTGGCCGACTAACCCCTATCATAAAAATTATATCGCCCGCAGCTTTGAAATCCATTGTCATTTTGCGGTTGACATTTTCGAGCAGTCCCACCATACCAATCGTTGGTGTCGGGTATACAGCACCGTCAGGATTTTGATTGTAAAAACTTACGTTACCACCAGTTACTGGCGTGCCAAATCTTGTACAAGCTTCACCCATACCTTTCAACGCGTGCACAAACTGAAAATAAACTTGTGGATCGTATGGATTTCCAAAATTCAGGCAATTCGTAACGCCAAGCGGTTCGCCACCACTACATACAATGTTGCGGGCAGCTTCAGCTACTGCAATCATTCCACCTTTATATGGATCAGCAAAAACATACCGGCTATTGCAATCAGTTGTCAGTGCCAATCCTTTATTTGTCGGTTTGGCAACTACTATTGCGGCGTCACTTGGTGCATTGGTTGATGCATTAACTGTTCCTACCATACTATCGTACTGAGTATATATCCATCTTTTCGAAGCGATATTTGGAATGGCAATAAGCTGTTCAGCAATCGGCTTCAGATCATCCGGAACTTCAATCTTGTCAGGACTAAATTTTTTGATCTCGTCAAAATAATCTGGTTGGATGTAATCGCGGGAATTTTGCGGAGCGCCCCCTCCTAATACTAGTTCGTATGCCGGGAGTTCGGCCTCCAGCTCGCCGTTCATAAAGAACTTCAACAGCCCATCGCCGGTTACTTCACCGATGTTACTGCATGGCAAGTCCCACTTTTCGAACACATCAAGCACGGCTTGCTCTTTTCCTTTTTCGACAACCATTAACATTCGCTCCTGGCTTTCACTCAACAGCAATTCCCAGGCTTTCATATTTTTTTGGCGCGTCGGAACTTTGTCTAAATGAATAATCATTCCCACTTCGCCCTTTGCACTCATTTCAGAAGTGGAGCAGATAATTCCTGCTGCCCCCATATCCTGCATACCAACCACCGCACCCGTTTTTATCACTTCAAGGCAGGCTTCTAATAATTTTTTTTCCTGGAAGGGATCACCAACCTGAACTGCCGGCAATTCTTCCGTGCTATCAGCAGTGATATCCGCACTTGCAAATGATGCTCCACCAATGCCATCTTTACCAGTTGCGCTGCCAACAAAAAAAACAGGGTTACCAATTCCTTTCGCAGTGGCAGAAATTGTTTCACCATTTTTTACAATACCCACGCTCATTGCGTTAACGAGCGGGTTTGTATGATATTTATCTTCAAAATAAATTTCACCTCCAACAGTTGGTACACCAAAGCAGTTACCATAATGACTGATGCCATGAACCACACCCGCGAGCAAATGCTGCGTTTTTGACTCTTTCAAATTTCCGAATCGTAAAGAATTCAGCGATGCAATTGGGCGTGCACCCATTGTAAAAATATCACGATGGATTCCGCCAACACCTGTTGCGGCTCCCTGGAATGGTTCAATTGCAGAAGGGTGATTGTGCGATTCTATTTTAAAGACAACTCCGTAACCATCGCCGATATCCATCAGGCCGGCATTTTCATCCCCGGCCTTAACGAGTATCTTATCACCATCACGTGGCAATGTTTTAAGCCATTTGATGGAATTTTTATAAGAGCAGTGCTCGCTCCACATGCCACTAAAAGCACATAGTTCATTGAAGTTTGGAGTGCGGCCGAGTTTTTTTTTGATTAGTTCGAATTCTTCTTCTGTAAGTCGTAGCTGTTGCGCAGTTTTTACTGTTACTTCCATATTATATAAGCAGATATGCTGAGAAAGCGCAAAAGTACGAAGCACTCTGCAATCTTATTTATAATTTTATCCCTACTACAACCCATTATGACGATCGCTTTTGTACACAACAACAAGGCATTTCTGCCTGAAACGGAGGCATATTGCCGCTTCTTTTCTGCCCTCGGCTTCCACTGTGAAGTTGTCAATAAAGACAATGTCGGATTGTTACATCGGAACGTTGAATGGCGGCTGATGGGAACAGATCTATCCAAACCAAAAGAAGGAATTATAAAAATCCATGAGTATTCTTCTTCATCGGTTCCACCCGCACGTGTTTGGAAAAATCTTACCAAAGCATTTTTTAATGCTCAACCCGACTACCGCCTGTTTCTGAATGAATATGTTCGTAAGTCTTTTTCATTCTATGATAAAATACCTTTCGGTTATCGCGATATGGGAGTACCCGCGGAATGGCTCGATCTGCCTCATGCATCGTCTGAAAAAATTTATGACTTTGTTTACCTGGGGGATATGAGTCCTGTCCGGGAACCTGAACGATTGCTAAATTGTTTCAGTACAGGAATTATGAAAGAACATTCCCTTCTGCTAATCGGAAAAAATTATGCGCAATTGCAATCGATCTATCAGGCGTACCCGAATATCCATTTCATTGGGCCAATTGCGCAGGTACTTACGCCAACCTGGTTAAGAAAAGCCCGATATGGAATTAATTTTATTGTAGATAAACAGCCCATCAACAAACAAACATCCACCAAAATGCTCGAGTACATCGCGTGTGGATTACCGGTAATCAGTACCAAGTACCATTGGGTAGAGTCCTTTCAGAAAAATAATGGCGGCAGCTATTTTTGGCTAGACCAGGATCTGTCGAACTTTAATTGGCAACAAATCACCAATTTCCAATACCAATCCCCTGACCTGAGTGCATGGACCTGGGAAGAACAAATTCGAAAATCGGGAGTTGTTGAATTTTTGGAAAAAATGATCGAGAAGGTGTGAGCTTAGCATGTGCGAATTGCGAATGCCTAATGTGCGAATTCCTTAGTTCGATCATGCCATACATTTGCAATGTGCGAAATATGCAAAATGTGCGAAATGTGAAAATTCTCAATGAAGAGTATTTTAGTTGCGTTTTAGAAGAAATAAGTGAAGCTAAATCCACTATAGATTTAATTATGTTTCACTTCTCATTCTCTAAATCAAAAACACACATAACCTCAAAATTATTTGATGCATTATCCAACGCGCACAAAAGAGGAGTATATATTCGAGTTATTTTGGATCGTGACAATCAAGAGGACTTATATATGTCCAATAGAATAAATAAAGTAAGATATGACGATTTAAAGTCAATTGGAATAGATGTAAAATTTGATATTGAACAATCAG
>JACMLR010000138.1 GCA_014379515.1 Chitinophagaceae bacterium | reverse complement strand
ATAATAATTGTAAAAGCGGTTCTCGTCACGGTCATTTTGTTTTAGCGCCGCATAAATGCGATTTTTATCTGCACACTCAAGGTCAAGATCCTGCTCAATGATCCCACGTTTATAAAACGTGTATTCACGTACGAATTCTTCAAATGGATATGATGATAGCGAATAGCGCATCAATCCCTTAGTGAAGTTTGCCAGGAACAAGGGATCGGTATCATCAAACGTCCCATAATTATAAACCATGTCAGTGCCGGCCATTGAATCAGTAACCCGAATAGCAGTATGGCCCCATGCGGCATATAACTCTTCACCCGGACTACAGGTTAACAATGTTATGCGAAGTCTGCAACTATCAACCTGGGAAAAAGTGTTGAAGCAAACAGTCAATAACAAGATGATTAAAATAAATTTGCTTTTCATCACTTGACGATAGGAACTAAAGTGAGTTGTTTTTTTCAATTTTGTTTAGCGGCTATAATTCGGCGCTTCTTTGGTAATCTCAATATCATGTGCATGACTTTCTTTCATCCCGGCATTGGTTATGCGAACAAATTGCGCACCTTGCAACGCTTTAATATCGGTTGCTCCGCAATAACCCATTCCTGCACGTAAACCGCCTGTGTATTGGTACACGATTTCACTAAGCGCACCCTTAAATGCAACCCGACCTTCAATTCCCTCGGGTACAAACTTTTTGATATCGTCTTCTACATCCTGGAAATAACGATCCGCGCTTCCCTGGTTCATTGCCCCAATTGAACCCATGCCACGGTATTGTTTGAATTTTCGCCCTTCGTAAATAATTGTTTCGCCCGGGCTTTCTTCTGTACCAGCGAAAACGCTTCCCATCATCACAACATTTGCTCCAGCGGCTAATGCTTTAACGAGGTCACCAGTATAACGAATGCCACCATCCGCAATCAAAGGAATATTTCGTTCGTGAAGCACAGAGGCTGCTTCCATTATAGCTGTGATTTGCGGTACGCCTGCACCGGCAACAATTCTTGTTGTACAAATAGAACCGGGGCCAATACCAACTTTGATGGCATCAGCACCAGCGTCAGCAAGTGCTTTCGCTCCGGCAGCGGTGCCAACATTACCAGCAATCACCTCGAGATTCTTGAAATTTTTCTTTAAACTTTTAAGCGCATCAATAACGCCTTTGCTATGACCATGTGCGCTATCGAGCGTCACCACATCAACTCCGATATGTTGTAAAGCTGCAGCCCGATCAAGCAATTCTTTTGTGATGCCCAATGCAGCACCGACGAGCAAACGACCAAATGTATCTTTGACCGCATTTGGATGTGACTGCAATTTTTGAATATCGCGATAAGTGATTAAGCCGACAAGCGTACCATCTTTTTTTATTACCGGAAGTTTTTCGATTCGGTACTGGCTCAGAATCTTTTGAGCTTTTTTCATATCCGTACCGGCAGGCGCAGTTATAAGATTTTCTTTCGTCATCACCTCACTCACCAATTTTGTTGGAGTGCTTTCGAATCGCAGATCCCGGTTGGTTAAAATTCCAACGAGCTTGTTATTATTATCAACAATAGGAATACCTCCGATACGATTCTCTTTCATTAATCTTAGTGCGTCACCGATAGTAGCTTCTTTGTGAAGCGTAATTGGATCGATGATCAGGCCGCTTTCGCTTCTTTTAACTTTCCTGACCTGTTCAACCTGCTGATCAATTGTCATGTTTTTATGAAGAATACCGAGACCTCCTTCGCGGGCGAGCGCCATCGCAAGATTCGCTTCTGTAACAGTATCCATCGCAGCGGAAAGTAAGGGGACCCGAAGCCGGATACTTCGCGTAAGCTGTGTACTGATATCTGCCTCGCGTGGTAAAATTTGTGAATAAGCAGGGACGAGTAAAACATCATCGAATGTAAGTCCCTCACCGAAAAACTTGGAAGCTTGAAAAGATTTTCCTTTTGGAGCGTTAATTAGTGTTGCCATAGGCAAAGATAGGGCGGGGGATTAGTATGCTCCAAATGATTCTTGAGAGCGAGCAATTCTTAAGACAAAATTCAGAATAAAGAATACAGAATAAAGGAGACAGAATCCTAGCGGGTACAATTATATCGACAATTTACGGTGGTGTCGAAATGCCTATCAGTTTTTCTTGCGGAATTAATTCTTCACTGGAATTCGGACTCTTGTATTTATTCTTTATTCTTTATTCTGTATTCTGCTCTCTAGCTCCCTCACCGCGATACAACTTAGTACAAACAATACATTTTCCCCGGCAAAGTCTTCACCACCTGTTGTAATTCGAGATTCAGTATTGCGGCGGCAACAGCACTGCTACTAAGCCCGGTTTTTAAGTTGAGTTCATCAATCGAGGTATGCGACATTCCATTCAATAGGTCCACGATCAAACGTTCGTCGGGATTAAGATGTAGGAACAATTCTTTTGGCCTGGATAAAGATTTCTTAACATCGGTCCAGCCTAATGTTTGCGCAACCTGGCCTACTTCCGCAAGCAGGATAGCTTTGTTGTTTCGGATCAGGTAATTACAACCTGCACTCTTTGCATCATTTATTTTACCGGGAACAGCAAACACATCCCGATTATAACTATTAGCCAGTTCTGCTGTTACCATACTTCCGCCCTTGATACCCGACTCTACAACAATCACCGCATCGCTCATGCCAGCAACAATGCGGTTGCGACTGGGGAAATTATGTTTATCCGGTTTGGTATTGCTGCCGAACTCGGTAAGCAGTCCGCCATTGTTTTTTATCATTTCTCTTGCCAGGCCTGCGTGTTGAGCCGGATAAATTGTATCCAACCCATGAGCTAACACCCCAACAGTTGCGATATTATTTTTCAAACAATTTTTGTGTGCAACGCCGTCGACGCCAAAAGCAAGGCCGCTAACTATCATCGCCTGTTCAGTAGCTAACTCCCGCACGAGTTCTTCCGTTATTTGTTTTCCGTAATCGGTTAAACTCCGGGTCCCAATGATGGCAACGATCCTGGAGGCATTGAGGTTCGCATTTCCGCGATAGTATAAGATTGTTGGCGGATCATAGCAGTTTAATAATCGTTGTGGATAGTTAAGACTTGTGATAAAAATTGGTTCGATCTTGTACTTATTGATGAATAGCATTTCATCTTCTACATCGTTGAATGCGGCGAAGCCTTTGATTTTTTTTGCCCGAATAGTACCAATTCCTTCGATTCGTTCGAGATCACGAATCGACGCTTTGAAAATTTGTTCAGCTGTTTGAAAATGATCCACCAAAGTACGGGCGTGAATGCACCCGATTTGTGGCACACGAGTTAAAGCAATCTGGTATAGAAGTTCATTCGACAAATAAAAGGAAGGCGCGAGAAGGTCATCAATATAATTCCTGCGCGAAATTCCATGTTACATCTCAGATAGATACGACTGAAATCTTTTTTTAAGAAGTTTTTTTCTGCTTGTTTATTGACTGATTACTTTCAACTCTGTTCTCCGGTTTAGTGCTTTCCCTTCGTCGGTTGTATTTGGCGCAATTGGTTGCGTTGATCCATAACCCTTGCTGGTAAGCCTGGATGGATCAATTGCTTTTCCGCTTAAGTAAGCAACAACGGCGAGCGAACGGTTATCGGAAAGTCGAAGATTGTCTTCGGGCTTTCCAACGTTATCGGTATGCCCGCTTATTTCTATTTTCAGTGTGGGATTATCTTTCATCAATTGAACAACTTTGTCGAGCTCGGTTGTGGATTCCGATTTTAGCTCAAACATCTTTGAATCGAAAAAGATATTTTTCAAAACGATGGTAGCATTTGTTTCGATTGGTTGCAATGGAATATCAATGTTATAAGTGGAGTCCGGATCTTTCTGGCTCAATGGAAAATTCTCGGAAAAGAAAAGGTAACCCCGGCGATTAACGTTAAACGCATAGTCGCGGCCGATAGGAAGCGTAATCAAATAATTCCCACTCTCATCCGTTTGAACCTTGCTCAATAATTCCCTGGTAGAAAGATCGGTCAGTTCCACTGCAGAGGGTAGTCCTTTCGACGTTTTCTTATCAAATACTTTTCCTTTTACCCAAAGTGTTTTTGCTGGTCGGATATCCGTTCGTAATTCAAACGTGTAAAGGTCGAGGCCGCCGAAACCTTCACTTCGATCGCTCGCATAATAAGCGGTCTTACCATCCGCAGCCACCACCAAACTT
>JACMLR010000137.1 GCA_014379515.1 Chitinophagaceae bacterium | reverse complement strand
TATTTCTTAATGTTCAACTTAAGGTTGAGCATATTCAAATTGTTCCTGGTACCAACCTGATGCTTGGGATATTTACCCGGTACAATGTAAATCGTATTTCCGCGGCGATAAGTCACCACTGTATTTGTAAGGCTGAATGAGGTCTTTGTCTTAAATGATAGTGGGCTCGACAAACTGCGTCCCGCTTTCAAAGAGAAACCGGGAGTTGATTTAACGATGCTGGCTCCTGAAACGGCTGTACTTTTCTTCTTTTTTTCACCACCGCCACTACTTGCGAGAGCAAGTATACCTGCACCTATCAGTGCAACACTGAACAACGATTTTTTAAACATGTGGTTAAGATTTAAAGTAGAGTTTCCCGTCATATGCAGCAAAAATATAGAAATTATTTTGGATTTCTTTAACCGCTAATCATTAAGATTAGTATACTATTAACGCATGAGATGCGGGAATGTTTCAGAATCCATACGAAATGGCAAAAATTTTCCAGCCTTTCAGCCCGGCACGGAAATGGAGGTAAAAAGCTGTAGGTCAGCTAGTTTTTTGCGGGTTTGTCAACAGGGGTGAATAAAAAAAAGTTGTAGACTAAAGATTGGAAAGGTATCTTACATAAACCCACTTCATGAAAGAACATCCATACCATCAGGACAAAGAAGATATGAAGGAGTTAGTGAGGCAGTTTCAGAACCTGAAAGCAGGCCGAAGCCATTCCTTCCTGGACGAGGAATCTTTCGAGAAAATCATAGATTACTTCGATGACGTTGAAGATTTTACCCAAGCTCTCGAAGCTGCGGAACTCGGAGTCGAACAATTCCCCTTCTCTTCGTCACTGCTCATCAAAAAGGCTGACCTGTTAATTGCTACCCGTCAGTATCAGCAGGCATTAAAGATTCTTAACCACGTCGAATTACTCGATAGTAAAGACATTAACCTCTATATACTAAAAACGGACGCCTATCTCGCGCTTGACCAACAGGAGAAGGCTGTTGTGTTGCTTGAAAATGCGCTTGAAATGTTCGAGGGTGAAGAAAAGCTCGAATTATTATTCGAGTTGGCGGATGTGTACGACGATTACGAGGAGTTTGACAAAATATTCGACTGTCTAAAACTTATATTAGAACAGGATCCAAATAACGAAGAAGCGCTGTATAAAATCTGTTTTTGGACAGATTTCACTGGGAGAAATGAAGAAAGCATTACACTTCATCAACAAATCATTGATGATTTTCCTTATAGTGAACTTGCCTGGTTCAATCTTGCTGCAGCTTACCAGGGATTAAAGCTGTATGAAAAGTCGGTAGACGCATACAAGTATGCAGTCGCCATCGATGAAAAATTCGATTACGCATACCGGAACATGGGCGATGCATATATCCGTATGCGCAAATACCGGGATGCGATAGAATCCCTTGAGAAAGTGCTTGAACTATCGAGACCGGAGGATGTGATTTATGAAGCGATCGGTCATTGTTATGATCGACTGAAGAATTTTGCGCAGGCGCGTTTCTATTATCGCAAAGCATCTCATCTCAACCAGGAAGATAGCAAGCTGCATTATAAAATTGCCTGCACATACATTAATGAATCGCAGTGGACAACAGCTATTAAACATCTCGAAACGGCACTCCAGTTTTATCGCATGCAGCCCGAGTACAATCTTGCTATGGGCGAATGCAAAATGCAACTTGGGAGTTATAAGGAGGCCATTCAATATTTTTCAAATGTAGTTCGGCAACGTCCAAGAAATGTTTCCGGTTGGGAGGCATTAATCCGTTGTCTTTATTACGGTGAATTTTATGATGAAGCTCTTGAGCAGGTGCACGCCGCCACAAAAATGACGGATGATAAACCTGTTTTCACCTATTATTTGTGCGCTGTTTATTTCGCCATGGGCAAATCCAAAGAAGGGTTAGCGCAGTTGGAAAAAGCAATGAATAAATCTCCTCGCTTGTTGAAAAAATTGATCGAACTCAATCCAGCAGTTTTAAGATCCCAGCAAGTTGTTGATATTGTTGCGCGCCACAAACGGAATAAATCTATTTAATGAGGTAATTGTCTTCTCGTACACTGATCTCTTCCCTAAGTCATCGATTTCATCTGCTCATTTTACTTACTTTTGCGCCATTCAAATAAAGCGAACGAATGAATTTTAATCTTTCTCAAATCCCCGACAGGGTTCCTCAGCCTCGTATGAGCGGCCTTACAATGGTAATGGACAAAGGCTTGAGCATTCAGGAAGTACATAATTTTTTAAGTGTCTGCAAGCCCCATGTAGATATCGTTAAACTTGGTTTCGGAACTTCGTTCGTTACTCCAAATCTCAGGGAGAAAATAGACGTCTACCATTCTTATGGGATTCCAATTTATTTTGGCGGCACGTTGTTCGAAGCTTTTTTAGTTAGAAATCAATTCGACGACTACATCGCTGTTTGTAAGGACTACGGTATATCTTATATGGAAGTGAGTGATGGTTCTATCACAATTCCTCATGCGGAGAAGTGTGGTTATATTGAAAAGTTGACCAGGCATGGAACGGTATTGAGTGAAGTTGGAAGTAAAGATGCTGCACACATTATTCCGCCGTACAAATGGATAGAGCTAATGCAGGCTGAACTTCAGGCCGGTTCTACCTATGTGATTGCAGAAGCAAGGGAAGCAGGCAACGTGGGCATTTATCGTGGAAGCGGTGAGGTGAGAGAAGGACTGGTACAAGAAATTCTCACACAAATACCTGGTGAAAAAATTATTTGGGAAGCACCCCAAAAGGCACAGCAACTCTATTTTATCGAACTTCTCGGATGTAATGCCAATCTCGGAAATATTGCACCGTATGAAGTTATACCACTCGAAACGATGCGTATCGGCTTAAGGGGCGACACGTTCAATCTATTTTTGTCCAAAGAATCGCAGCATTGAGACGTTTTGGGTTAATAGGATACCCGCTTGGTCATTCTTTCTCCAAAAAATATTTTACTGAAAAATTTGAGAAAGAGGCGATCACTGATTCTGTGTACGATGTTTTTCCCCTGGAAAAAATTGACGGACTAACAGGATTGCTTCAACGCGTTCCGGATTTGAGCGGACTCAATGTTACCATTCCACACAAAGAAAAAGTTATTGGCTTTCTTCATGAGAAGTCGAAAGTTGTTACGAAAACAGGTGCTTGCAATTGCATCAAAATTTCAAACGGTAAATTGTCGGGTCACAATACGGATGTAATCGGTTTTCAACAATCATTGGTGGATTCCTTTCCGAACCTTCCATCTCGCGCTCTTATTCTCGGCACTGGCGGGGCATCTAAAGCCGTTGAATATGTTCTTAGTCAATTAAAAATTCCGTATGTCTTGGTTTCGCGCAAGCCATCTACTAATAACCTCTCTTACGAGCAGGTCACAGAAGCAATTGTAAAGCGCTCAGGACTTATTATCAATACAACGCCACTTGGCATGTCGCCGCATATAGTGGAAGCTCCGCCTATCCCGTATCAAGCTATTGGAAGTTCGCATTGCCTTTTTGATCTGATCTATAATCCCGCCAAAACATTATTTCTTACAAAAGGTGAAGAAAGCGGAGCGGCCATTCAGAATGGATTAGCTATGCTAATAATTCAGGCTGAAGAAAGTTGGAAGATTTGGAATTCTTAAGAAAGCGAATTGACCGCACGAAGCATTTTGTCTTGTACGCCAAAAGGTAGTCGGACAACTTTTCTGAGGTCATAATCAAAACAGATCATACCGGTTTTGGCTAATGCAACAATTACTCTTTTTCCCTCTACTACTTTTTCAAGCTTATAATAAAGATCAAAACCGATGTTCGAAAATTCGTCGGCTGCAACGGACGCAATGACTGAATCTCCGTAAAAGAGTTCTGCTTTGAATTCCAGTGCGGCATCACTCATGATCAGAGAAACACCGGCAAAGTCAAGTTCTTTGTATTGGAAACTTCGCAAAAATTGAATCCTCGCTTCGTGAACAATTGAAAGCACTGTATCATTCCCGACGTGACCGCCGTAATTTAAATCAGTGATTCGAAGTGGAATTGTAGTACTAAAATTAAAATCGTCTGGAAGGTCAATTTTTATTCTTGCCATGTTGTTGAAGTACCGGAGAGGTTATTCTTTAATTAAATCTTTTAATTCAATAATGTCAAAAAAAGTGGCTGTACTAGGGGAGAAGCCTGGTTGCTCGAGAATTTTTATTCGCCAATCTTCGAATCTTTTTTTCCATGTCGAACTTCTGTTAAAGAAAAAATCGAAGTATGGGTCGGATTCGGGAGAGCTTGTATTAAGATAGGTAAGGTAGCGTGCAAATTTTGAAGAGATGCGCGTTTGCTCTCCATTCGGGGCCGTAACGATTACATAATCGCCAGACACAGACGTGATAAGATTCATATCGAGGATGATTCTTCCACTTCCATCACGGATGGGTGGACCTGCGATTGCAACGTTTCCTTTCGTATCAATCGTGCTAATGTGTCTTACAGGACGTGTTGGCAAATTTTCTTCATCATAATTCGAAACAACAAAAGAAATTTCACCTGGAACAACGCCAGTAGTTGGGGCAACTCTAGTAGTTGTTACTGGCCGTACTGTACGATTATTTCTGACTAATAATTTTCTTGGAATGATTTGCGCAACTGCAAGAACCGGCTCGTCGGAATTAAGCTGAAAATCATCTTTGGCCTGATTGTTTTCCAAAGTTTGAGTGGGTTGGTTACCAACAATGACTGCCGGTAGCGAGTTGGTGGTGTTACTCTGTGTGAAATACCAAACTCCCGCGATCAATAATCCCGCAACAACAGCAGCTGCAGCAATACGTCGATAGAGAAGCGAAATAACAGGTGCCTGTTTAACTGAATTTGTATCGCCGTCCAATTCTGCAACAATGTTTCCCCACGCTGCTGGTGGTACATTCAGCGAAGCATCGTGGACAAGTAATGCGATTTTTAAATCAGCCGCATCAACTTCCTTATCCAGTCGATTCGAAATATTTTCCCACGCATTTTCAGGAGGGTTTATTTCTGCATTATACAATGTATGTTGAAACGTACCGGGCATATGAAATTTTAACGGGTATACGATTTACGGGTATCAGATAAATACTGGGTTATCTTTTTCTGTAATAAGGCCTTCGCTCTTGCTAGTTGCGATTTACTTGTCCCTTCACTGATGCCAAGCAATTCGCCAATTTCCTTATGTGAATATCCTTCAATGACGTAAAGATTAAATACAGTTTTATAACCGGGCGATAGTTCCTGAATAATCAGCAACAGATCTTTCTGTGCAAGTTTATCGAGCGCGGTTATGTCAACGTCTTCAATACTGTTTTCTTCCTTCTCACTAACGGTACTCAATGCCAATGATTTTTTCCGATAATGTTCGATGGAAGTATTGACAAACACACGCCTTATCCATCCTTCAAACGAGCCCTCAGCCCGAAACCGATGCAAGTTTTTATAAACTTTTATAAATCCTTCCTGCAGCAGATCCTGGGCGTCGTCAGCGTTGTTTGCGTATCGAAAACAGACAGCGTACATTTTGGATGCAAAGCGCAGGTACAATTCTTCCTGCATCTTCCTGTTTCCTTCTACGCAACCCTTTATTAAGTCGCTTTCTGAAATGTTATGGTTGCTTGTTGTATTCAGCTTTATGGTATTTGTTACGCCTGACTTAGACGTTGTTGCAAAAATAAGATCAATTTGTCGGCCGCTTTCCGGCGATGACTGTATTTGTTTTTCTCTGCAAGTGACATTTCAGCAAAAGCTAATTCGCTTCCGAGCGGTTGAAACACAGGATCATAGCCAAAGCCTTCCCGACCTTGAGGGGCTTCAAGAATGATACCCTCGCACACTCCGTCAAAAAGAAATTCTTCATTCGCCCAAATAAGGGAGATGACTGTCCGAAACCTGGCTGTCCGGTTGGTGTTTCTGCCCAGTTCCTGCAGAAGTTTGCTCATATTTTTTTGGGCTGATGCTGGTTCGCCGGCATAACGGGCGCTTCGAACGCCGGGTTCGCCGTCAAGTGCATCGACTTCCAGTCCAGTATCCTCACTAAAACAATCAAGCCCCGTCAGATGATGTATTGTCCGTGCCTTTTCAAGTGAATTCTGCTCAAGCGTATCATGCGGTTCTGGGATTTCGATATCAATTCCCGCTTCTGCAAGACTGATAACTTGTAACTGGTTTCCGATAGCCGATTGAATCTCCGTTACTTTATGAGCGTTATTAGTTGCGAATAAAAGCGAGCTGATTTTCTTTTCCGACTCTTGCATATCAAACCTGGAATAATTCTCGTAAACATACCCATAATTTGGTCTTCAGCAACTTACCCTCTTCAGATGCTTTGTTTAGATCCGTTAGGGATGGTGCCCGGAGGTAAGTGATGCCATCGTAGGATTGAAGTTTGAATTCCGGGAAATTAACCGGCAATCCAATTTCAGAAGTCGATAATCCAAACAAAAGGACTTGTTTGGGATGGAGCTCGGCTTGAAGTTTTTTTATGTCGACCGGAAAAATGCCAAAATTCATAAGAGCAATATCATCAATCCCTATTTTGCAGGCCTCCATCATTTTCATCAGAAAGTTATGTTCGCGGTCGGCGATGTTCTCTTTGCCGGGGATTCTAACCAAAACGGTAACGTACCGCTGGTTTTTCCCTGTTATAGGATAGACCGAAGAGGCGGTTATATGTTCAGTAATTTTTGCTTGCTCGGGCTTCGGCTCGACTGTTTGAGGAACATTTTCGTTAAGAGAAACAAGTACGTTGGAATACAATGAAATAATCATTGCAGGGGAAAGATGAAGATCGTCAAAACTCACAATTGCATGTTTAGAATTGCAAAAAACGGGAATGTTATTCGAATTCAAAATTTTGGTTCCCAACAGTCGCTAACATTTGTTAGTTATTTGTGGCCGGGTAATTTGGGACAGCAAAACATTCTTTGTTTCTTTGCCAAACAATTAGATCTGATATGGTAGTAACACACAACATAGCTGTAACAAAGACAGAAAGGAGTAAGTTGAATGATTTCCCGCTTGAGAATCTTCCATTTGGAAAGTACTTCACGGATCACATGCTGGAAGCGGATTTTGAAAATGGAGAGTGGAAGAATATTGAAATCAAGCCTTATCAGCCCTTGTTACTGAGTCCCTCCCTTGCTGCGCTACATTACGGCCAGGCGATATTTGAAGGAATTAAAGCATACAAAGATCCAACCGGGAATGCCTTCATTTTTCGCCCATATGATAATTTCAAAAGGTTCAATGTTTCGGCTGAAAGAATGCAGATGCCAACGGTGCCCGAGGAAATTTTTATTGAAGGGATGCGTCGACTGATTGAACTCGACAGTAATTGGATTCCGGCGTATGAAAATCACTCCTTATATATCCGCCCTTTTCTTTTCTCGAGCGATGAGATGATAGGAGTGCGACCATCTGAAACTTATAAATTCATGATCATCTTGAGCCCAACAGGCCCGTATTATGCTGCTCCCATGCGGATTTATGTGGAAGAGAAATATACCCGTGCCGCACCGGGTGGAATTGGCTTCGCCAAAGCGGCGGGGAATTATGCAGGGTCGATGCTTGCAACTGCGGAAGCAAAGAAACAAGGTTATGATCAGGTTTTGTGGACGGATGCCTTCGAACACAAATACGTACAGGAGATAGGCACAATGAATGTCTTTTTCGTAATCGGAGATACGGTATTAACTCCAGACCTCGAGTCGGAAACAATTCTGTCTGGTGTCACTCGCGATACTGCTCTCACTATCGTTAAAGAAATGGGATTGAATGTTGAAGAACGCCCGGTTCATATCGATGAGATCATAAATGCTTACAAAAGTGGTAAGGCTGTTGAAGTGTTTGGAACAGGAACGGCCGCAACTATTGCGATGATCCGAGAGCTCAAATACCAGGATTTTGTAATGAAGTTTGATACCGACAAATGGAAAATCGCCCCTGAATTGAAACGGCGTTTAGATGCTGTAAGAACCGGAAATGCGGAAGATAAACACGGTTGGATGTTCAAAATATAACTCGTCGACGAAACACGATGATTCATCGAAAATGGTAACAGGTAAATATCTGTTACCATTTTTGTTTTCAAGCCTTTAGGTCAGAGTACACTGCATATCGGCTTTCATTGATCTAAGTGCTATTGCGTATGGGATGAATACCTATTACGTTTGTTGAGTAATAACAGAGTCTCAAAATCCTTTCCTGGTCAAACCACAAGTTCCACATCAATCCGATCTTATTAAAAAAAGTTCTCGTACCATGAAAGCGAAAGTTACCTTGTTGATCCTGTCAGTGTGTTTTATGCTGACAGCTTTTTCTCCGGATGTCAATGCACAGTGTAATGCTGTTGTAGCGATTGAAACAAAAGAATCCAGATGTAAATCTACCGGAGAAATTACCGCACTTGTCAGTGGCGGGTCTGGCAATTACAATTACAAAGTCATTAATGGAGCATTCACCACCATAACGTCAACTAATTCAATTAGCGGCTTACAGGCAGGAACATACACGGTGGAAGTGAAAGACCTTGTTTCCGGATGTATCTATATCCAATCAAATGTGGTTATTACCGGTGATTACCAGGATCCACGGTTTCAACTTTCCATCAACGACGTGAGTTGTATCAATGGTAACGACGGTGCGCTGACAGTAATCAATCAGCAATACGGTCGTGGTCCATTTACTTATACAATTGTAGCTCCTTCAACTGCAGGTGTTGGCTTAACCAACACTAGCGGCGTTTTTTCAAACCTTGCGGCCGGCGATTATTATGTTCGTTTATCTGATTCATGCGGCGGCTTACAAACGCGTGCGGTCTCGGTGGCAAATTATAATTGGTGGTTAGATGCGCAAACGATTACAAAAGTTGGTTGCGATCAGGCAACTGCTACCGTAACATTGATGGATAGCAAAGGAAATTCTAACCTTTCAGGAACCACATTCAATGGATTTATGTATGGTGTTGCCCGCACACCTGGTGATACTTCCTGGTATGCTTCCCGAACATTCACGTTTACAAAAGCTACTCTTCGTACGTTCGATATCGTTGTAAAAGATCTCTGCGGGAATATTAAAAAATACACTTGGGTTGAAACACAGAAGCCTGCTGTTGCCGCTTCAGTTACTTTAAGCAACCAGGTTTGTGCAAGTTTCCGGGCAACTGTTACAGGACAGGCGAATCTTACATCACCTCAATACTGTTTATTCAATAGCAGCAACGTACAGGTTGCATGTAACACGACGGGCATATTTGACATCTCAACATATGGTTCTTATTGTATCAGTGTAACGGATATCTGTTACGATACTACTATTCAACGTTGTTTTACCATAGCGCAGCCAGTTCCGGCTGTTGCTGCGAGTGTAACAACCAGCGCGCTGGCATGTTCAACGTTTACGGCAACTATTACTGGACAGACCAACCTCACCACACCGAACTATTGTTTATATACGAGTACCAACACGCTTGTATCGTGTAACAACACAGGTGTTTTCACTGATGTGCCTTATGGTTCATATTGCATCGTTGTTACAGATGCTTGTAACGGTACACAAATCACTCGTTGTTTTACACGAGCGAAACCATTACCAACAATTAATCCAACAATTACTATCGGTAACACGCCTTGTGCAGGATTCAGTGCAACGGTTACCGGTCAGCAATATCTTGTCAATCCGCAGTATTGTATTTATGATAATAATGGTGTCCTTATTCAATGTAATACAACCGGAATATTCAATGGCATTCCTTACGGTAACTATTGTATTCGGGTAACAAACGATCCGCTTTGTTACGATACTACCATTGTACGTTGTTTTACTGTTACCCGACCAGTACCTGGGGTAGCAGCGGCGGTAACAATCAATACTCAAACATGTACTGATTTCAGAGCCACCATTACCGGCCAGGCAAACCTTAGTTCACCAAATTATTGTTTGTATAATAGCAGTAATGATCTGATCGGATGTAATACAACTGGTCAGTTTAATAACCTCGTTTATGGTTCTTATTGCATTCGCATTACGAACAGTGCAGCTTGTTACGATACTACTATTGAACGTTGTTTCACCGTGGCGCGACCAGTGCCGGCAGTAGCAGCTGCCGTAACATTGAGCAACAGAGCTTGTACAACTTTCTCGGCAACCGTTACGGGGCAAGCGAATCTTACATCTCCTACTTATTATTTGTATGATAATTTAAACAACGTAGTTACTTCAAATACTACCGGCGTGTTCAATAACATTGGATATGGTTCTTATTGTATTCGCGCTGTTAATACTTGTTATGATACAACAATCGTAAGATGCTTTACCGGCTCGCCTGTACCAATGGGATTGAATGTAGTAGCAGCCGCTTCTTGTACAATGGGTACAACTGATTTCAATGCGACATGGGTCGCCACAACAAGTCCCTACACAATCCAGGTTTATAACCCGGTTGGTGTGCTTGTAAGAACGGTTAATGCGGCAAGTAACTCGGCAAGTATTGCTGGTCTCCCCGCATTACCCGCTGGGTTAAAATACAAAGTTGTCATCACGGATCAGTGTACAAATAAAGACTCTGCACAGGTTACACCAAATGCGTCGTCATTGACGAAGTCAATCAACGCAAATTCGAAATGCCCGAGCGGTCAATGGCAAAATGGTTCTGGAGATCTTACTGTTGCCTGCCAGTATAGTCATGGTACAGTGACTCCGAAAATAATTAAGAAAGGAGCTACCGTCGTGAGCCTTACACATAATTTTGTAACCGGTACCAATTACACATTCAATAGTATGGAACCAGCTGTATACGTAATAGAGTATACATTGCAGGGATGTGCAACTAAAGTGTACGATACTTTCAACCTTCAACCTTATACTTTTCCAAATTTGCAGCAGTCCGCTGTTTATCAGTGTAACAACGCAAGTTTTGGTGTTAACTCGGTTGTGAACGGAGGTCTTGCTCCTTTCAGTTATGAAATTATTGGAAGCTTACCAACAAGTCCCAGCATTATTTCAACTCCGCAAAATTTACCATCGTTCAATTTAAGTAACGGCAATAGCTATTCCCTTGTAAGATTACGTTCTATTGATGCTTGCGGCAATGCAACAATCAATGATGCCAGCATACTTCCATTGGCAAATACCCTGATCAATGCTACGTCTAATTGCTTCTATAATAACATCACACTTAATGTAGACACTATTCCTAATGCGACCTATAGCTGGTATCGTAAAACAAGTGCAGTTGACAGTGTGTTGATCACAACAAACCAGTCGCATAATATTCCTTACCTGATGCCATCGGATACCGGTATATATGTATGTAAGGTGTCGATCAATTCCGGATGTCTTAACCGCATATCTTATTTCCGATTGACCGGATCTTGCGGATTTTCAACGCTTTCCGAAAGCAACTTCAGCTTCAAGGCTGCGCTTCGCGAGGAAAAGTCTGAATTGGAATGGAATACCGGAGGGGAGTTTGTGGCTGATCAGTTTGTTGTTGAAAGAAGTAATGATGGCAGATCATACCAGGCGATTGGAAGGGTGAAGGCTTCGGGTAGCGTAAGTGGATCAAGCCAGTACCTTTTTACTGATAATAATCCGACTATTGGGAATAATCATTACCGAATAAAAATAATGAACCGCGGAGTTTCAAGTTTGTCTAAGGTCATTGTTCTATCGCTGAAGAACGATGGGAAGGTGAGTGTGAAACCAAACCCTGTAGTCAATACCTACACGGTGGAATTCGCAGGATTGGCTTCCGGAACGTACAGTCTGAGGCTGGTCAACGCGAGCGGGATCCAATTGAGCCGGCAAGATATTTCGATAAATGCCGGAGAAATCAGGACGATGCAGCGGCCGTCGGCAGCTAAACCCGGTTCCTATTATTTGTTGATAAGATCGGAGGCGACCGGCTTTCAGCAGGTTGTAAAATTAATTTTTCAATAAAAAGTAATAGACCTTCGTTATGAACAGTGTGAAAGTGGTTGCTAGTCAACCACTTTCCTCGTTTTATTACGTTGTGGGATATGTGGTAACTGGTTGGTTAGAATGCGAAAGATCGTTGCATATGATGGTGCCGCTGTTTATCTTCGCCCGAAGGGGTCAAAAAAGATTAGTTTTTTTGACGTTTTTTTTCGTTTGAAGGCAAAAGCCCTTACCTTTGCCGTCCCAAAATAAAAGGTCAATAATGCCTACTATTCAACAGTTAGTTCGTAAAGGAAGAGAAATTATCAAGGCGAAAAGCAAGTCCCGTGCGTTGGATAGCTGTCCGTTTCGTCGTGGTGTATGTACCAGGGTTTACACAACTACCCCAAAGAAGCCAAACTCGGCTTTGCGGAAGGTTGCTAAAGTAAGGCTGACCAATAAGGTAGAGGTGATCGCCTATATTCCGGGTGAAGGTCATAATCTCCAGGAGCACTCGATCGTCCTGGTACGTGGTGGTCGTGTGAAAGATTTACCAGGTGTTCGTTATCATATCGTTCGTGGTAGCCTTGATACTGCGGGTGTGAAGGACAGGAAGAAGAGCCGTTCTAAATATGGTACGAAACGTGAAAAAGCAAAAAAATAATAACAGTACAAACCTTCAATAAATGAGGAAGACAAAAGCCAAAAAGATTCCCTTAGCAGCCGATGCAAAATACAATGATGTATTGGTGACTCGTTTCGTAAATAACCTTATGTGGCAGGGTAAGAAGAATACATCGTACACTATTTTCTACGATGCTATTGATCGGGTTTCAAAAACCACTGGAGACAATGGTTATGATATTTGGAAAAAAGCTTTGTCGAACGTAACACCTGCTGTTGAAGTTCGTAGCCGCCGTATAGGTGGTGCTACTTTTCAAATTCCTGCGGAAGTTCGTGCAGAAAGAAAAATTTCTCTCAGTATGAAATGGCTTATCCGTTATAGCCGCGAAAGAAATGGTCGCAGCATGGCTGAGAAGCTTGCAAATGAAATCGTTTCTGCAGCAAAAGGTGAAGGCGCTGCTTTCAAGAAAAAGGAAGATACTCATAGAATGGCTGAAGCAAACAAAGCATTTGCTCACTTTCGTATCTAAGTATTCAAGCATATTAAAAAGGCTGTCTCAAAAGAGACGGCCTTTTTTTATTGGTTGATGGATGTAAATTGATAGCTACCAGGAAGTTTTCAAAGCGGACGGCGGATGGTGAGGTACAACGTAGTAGTGCAAAAGATCAAGGGTTGAAGCTATGAGCAAAGGTTTAAAAACGTGTTTGAGAGAATGAAAAGCCGTCGTTAAAAGCGCCCTTTCGCAATTAAAGTCATTGTTACGCCCATCCATTCTGGCCTTCGGGCCCTTCCTCCGGCTTCTTCCAACCAACCATGTTATCCATTTTGCAAAAGGTTGTCTTTCATATTTGCACTCTTTTGTTTACAAGGGCAGAAACGTCCTCAAATCAACTGTGCATCCCTCGGTTAGGATGATAACTTAACCAGTCGCGGTTCCGGGGATCCCGGTTTGAAAATTGAATGGTAAATATCACTCGTGGTAGTGCCAAAGCAATGAGAATAAACGGAAATTGGAATAGAAAAAAACGTGGGTTATCGCGCGATTTCACTTTGTTAGTGAAAAAAACTCTTCATACTTTTCTCAGCTTCTTGAATACGCCTTCCTGCCCTTTGGGCCCTCCCTCCCCCACCTTCCAACCAACCAACAATGCAGGTTCACATGAAATGCCTTTCTATTTTTGCATTCTATTACTAAAAATGCAAAAACAGCTTCACACCAACTGTGCATGCCCTCACTCACGATGATAACTCAAACAGTCGGAATTCCGCGGATCCGGTTTGAAATTGAAGTATAAATATCGGGGCCGGTAGCTCCAAAGCAATGAGAAG
>JACMLR010000136.1 GCA_014379515.1 Chitinophagaceae bacterium | reverse complement strand
GCCGAGTAAGTCAGACTCGTTTTACGAGGCGCACTTTTTCTTCATCATCTCCCTGCGATAGTTCGAGTGTATAAACGCCATAGGGGAGATCATTCAAGCCTTTCCAGGTAATCTTATTTTCTTCTGATGGAATAGTGGCTTCCATGCGAGAGCATTCAAGTCCTTGATCGTCACGTAAAATGGCTCTTACATTTGATCGAAGAGGTGCTACTAATTCGAGTGTCAACGCGTCTATGAAAACGGATGACTTGAGTTTTGCAATCATTTTGATTGTTCGTTTTGGTGATTGTCTTCATTGGATACATGCCTTAACCGTCCAAAACGTCCTTTACCTGGTCCTGATAGGAATTGTGAATTCGATGTGGATAAAAATAACTTAAGCTTTTCAATTAACCAAGATATGGAGACTTTAATTCCGATAAATATTGTGATTGGCGATCGTTCGTTTCGTATCAAAGTAGAACCGAACGACGAGGAAGTGGTTCGTAAAACACTTAAGTTGATCAACGACAAAATAATTGAGTACAAGACAGAATTCGCAGGTAAGGATATGCAAGATTATATTTCTATGGTGGTCCTTTGGTATGCAACTCAGCAAGAAAATGGCAAGAACCTTCCGGGCGACAAATCAATCGGCGAGTCGCTTTCGAGAATAGAGGCGATGATTGATAAGGTTAATGGGTGAGAGGAGTGTGGAATATTGAATATAGAATGTCGAATATAGAAGAGGAAATAACCATACTCAATACTTAACTGCATCTCTCGCATCTCGCAGCGATTACATCCTCCCGTTGTCGATCCGCCGAACGAAGGCATTTTGCACATTTCGCATATCTCCACATTTTGCACATTACCACCCCTTTTCATTCAAATTCCATTCTTTCACAGCGGTAGGTGAATTTTCGTATTTTCGCCAGCTAACATACGTTATGGTCCTCAATCATAACCGCGAAACGATACCCGAAAGTACAGAACAATTAAAACTGTTGAAAAACAATGGAACCGAACACGTTAACTTATATAGTTGGTGGAATTGCCTTGATCCTCGGCATCATTGCCGGTAAATTTATTTTCGCAAAAGACACGACCCGAAAAGTTGAAGAGGCCGATGCAAAAGCTCAGTCTTTAATGAGAGAAGCTGAATTACGTGCTGAAACACTTAGAAAGGAAAAAGAACTGGAAGCAAAAGAGAAATTCGTTCAACTAAAAGCTAACCATGATAAAGAATTCATGGAGCGAAATCGTAAGGCAACTGACATCGAAAATCGAATTCGTCAACGCGAGCTGGGCATCACACAGAAAGAAACCACTCTCGAGAAACAGCTTAAAGACAACGATGCTATCAAGGAAAACCTTACTCGTCAGATTGACGTTGTTACTCTAAAGCGCACTGAGCTTGAAAAGCACCAGGAAGAGCATATTCGTCGTCTCGAAAAAATTGCAGGATTAACTGCGGACGAAGCCCGAAACCAGCTAATTGAAAGTCTTCGCAATGAGGCGCATACGCAAGCAATCGGAATTCAGCAGGAGATTATTGACGATGCCAAGCAAAAGGCAAATAAGGAAGCAAGGAAAATCATCATTCAAACGATCCAGCGTACGGCAGCGGAGCAGGCGATCGAAAACTCGATCACCGTCTTCAACCTGGAAAGTGATGAAATAAAAGGTCAAATCATTGGTCGCGAAGGCCGGAATATCCGGGCCATTGAAGCAGCGACCGGGGTTGACTTGATTGTTGACGATACTCCTGAAGCGATTATTCTTTCTTCTTTCGATCCATTAAGAAGAGAGATTGCGCGGTTGAGCTTACAGCGACTTGTATCCGATGGACGTATCCATCCTGCGCGTATCGAAGAAGTAGTTGAGAAAACCAAACGCCAGATTGAAGAGCAAGTAATGGAAATCGGTGAGCGGACAGTAATTGAATTAGGAATTCACGGTTTGCATAAGGAACTTGTAAGAATGGTTGGCCGGATGCGGTTCCGTTCTTCGTATGGTCAAAACCTCTTGATGCATAGCCGTGAAACAGCGAACCTTTGCGCCACTATGGCTGCTGAATTGGGGCTGAATCCGAAACTGGCTAAACGTGCAGGATTGTTACACGATATAGGCAAGGTTCCCGATGAGGAATCCGAATTAAGCCACGCACTTCTAGGTGCAAAATTAGCGGAGAAATATGGTGAAAATCCGGCCGTTATCAATGCCATCGGCGCTCACCACGATGAAATGGAAATGCAATATGTGATTTCTCCTATCATACAGGCCTGTGATGCGATAAGCGGGGCACGTCCGGGCGCCCGTCGCGAAATCATGCAGCAGTATCTACAGCGAATCAAGGATTTGGAAAACCTGGCGATGGCTTATACTGGGGTTGAGAAGGCGTATGCAATCCAGGCCGGTCGTGAGCTGCGGGTAATTGTTGAAGCAGATAAAGTTTCCGATGCGGATTCTGATAAACTCTCTTTCGAAATCGCGCAGAAGATTGAAAAAGAGATGACATTCCCTGGCCAGATCAAAGTGACGGTCATTCGCGAAAAGCGGGCAGTGAATGTAGCTCGATAGACATTGTTTGGTTTAAAGGAATGATTGAATCCAGGTAATACATGATTCTTTTTAAATAACTTGTCGTGCAGTCCTCTCCTTTGAACTTTTTCATTACCTTTGCCTCCCTTAAATAAAAAAGTCATGAACGCAGCAGTTCAGTTTGTACACGAACAGTTAACAGCGAAAAAAGAATTTCCGAAATTCAAAGCAGGTGATAATGTGTCTGTTAACTACAAAATTGTAGAAGGCGGCAAAGAACGTATCCAAAGCTTTCGTGGTGATGTAATTAAGCGCCAGGGAAATGGAGCTACAGCGAGTTTTACGGTTCGTAAAATTTCTGATGGCGTAGGTGTTGAACGTACGTTCCCAATCTATTCGCCGAATATCGATTCAATTGATTTGAACAAGTCAGGTCGTGTTCGCCGCGCAAAATTGTATTTCCAACGCAGCCGTAGTGGTAAAAGCGCACGTATTAAAGAAAAAAGACAAGCTACTGAACAGGCAGCTCGTTAATAATCGAAAAAATATTTTTAAAAAGGGAAGCCAGCAGCTTCCCTTTTTCGTTAGTATGTATTAAGTTGGCAAACTTGCGAGATTGAATTCTTTAACTGAGATGATCCTTTTCAGAAATCAAAACACGATTGAAATTTGCTTACTGGATTCCGGTATATTGTTAGTTAATGAGAAGACAAAACTGGTTTCTGTTTCACAAAAAACTTAACTTGCATTTTATACACGCTTCTTAAATCATCATTATGAAATATAATTTATTGCTTAGCATGCCCGGCGGAACTGAGTGGGTCCTGATTATTCTTGCTGTATTGATATTATTTGGTGGTCGCAAAATTCCAGAATTCATGCGCGGCATCGGAAAAGGTATTCGCGAATTCAATGATGCGAAGAGTAACGTAAAGAGAGAAATTGAAGATGGAATGTCTGAAAAAGATAAGCAAGCTTCCACTACTACGACTACTCCCTCCCGCCCGGTAATCTAATCAGCGGCGACTACTTGCCCGAAACCGGTGAATGATTTGTTTAATTACACTTCAATAGAACAATACCATACTGATTTACTGAACGGCCACACCACTTGTGTTGAGGCCGTTCAGTTTTATCTTGGGACTATCCGTAAGGAAAAAATTCTCAACGCGTTCCTTCAGGTTTATGAAGAAGAGTCTCTGCAACGTGCTGCCGAATTAGACGAAGCCCGATCAAAGCAACCTTCTATTGGTAAACTTCACGGCGTCGTGGTCGCACTTAAAGACGTTTTATCTCACAAAGACCATCCCCTCACTGCCGCTTCAAAAATCCTGGGTGATTTTACTGCAGTTTATAATGCTACTGCAGTTGAACGACTGATTGCCGAAGAAGCGATCATTATCGGAAGAACTAATTGCGACGAGTTCGCGATGGGCTCAAGCAATGAAAATTCTGCGTTTGGGAATGTGCTGAATGCCCTCGATCATTCAAAAGTGCCTGGTGGGTCATCGGGCGGTTCTGCTGTTGCCGTCCAGGCCGATTGCTGCATGGTTAGCCTGGGCAGCGATACCGGGGGTTCGGTTCGCCAGCCGGCAGACTTCTGTGGTGTAATTGGAATTAAACCAACGTATGGAAGGATCTCTCGCTACGGTTTGATCGCCTATGCTTCTTCGTTCGACCAGATCGGCATTTTTGCCAAAGCCATTTCCGATACAGCTCTTGTTTTGGAAGTGATCAGTGGCAAGGACGATTTTGACTCAACTGTTTCAACGTTACCAGTGCCGGCGTATAGTGATAATTTACAGGAGAAAGTTAAGCCACTGCGGATTGCGTATTTCCGGGAAGCACTTGAGAGCCCATCGCTTGATCCGGAAATTAATGAGGGAATGCGCCGTCTTATTACCGGCCTTCAAAAGGATGGAAACCAGGTACAGGCGATTGACTTTGAATATCTTGACTATGTAGTACCTACATATTATATACTCACCACAGCTGAAGCATCCTCGAATCTCTCCCGATACGATGGAATTAAATTTGGCTACCGTGTGGATAAAAAGCTCGACCTGACAAACTTTTACTGCCAAACCAGATCCGAAGGCTTCGGTTGGGAGGTGAAGAAAAGGATCATGCTGGGAAGCTTCGTGTTGAGTTCGGGCTATTACGATGCCTATTTTACTAAAGCCCAACAGGTAAGAAAACTATTGGTCGAAAAAACGAATTTGATCTTCAGCGAATTCGACGCTATCATCCTACCAAACGCACCGACCACCGCATTCCCGCTCGGGGAAAAGACGGACGATCCCATAGCAATGTATCTAGCTGACATTTTTACAGTTTTTTGCAATTTGGTGGGATTACCGGGCATCTCACTACCGCTTTTTTGGCACAGAAATGGCTTACCCTATGGTGTCCAGGTTATGACTAACCGATTTTCCGAATTATATTTGCTCCAGCTATCCAATCAATGGATGCAATTGTACAGGGAAGAAAGGATTTAGAAGAACCACTAATTTTCGACCCGCCTTATTTTAATCTGTACTCTACCTCCAATTATCCTTTGTAAGAACAAGTATTCAATTATCCGGTGTAAAACATCTATCATTTTAATCCATATCTCCGAGGGGTCGGCATTGTTGAGCTAATAAAATGATGATGAAACAGAAACTATTTGTTCTTGGCATTTTTTGCTTCGGAGTATTGACGATTGCGATCGCTGGTGATGATAAGAAAAAGAAGAGCGCAACCGCCACCACTCGCAGTACAGTTAAGCCTGTAAGCAAGCCATCGAAATCTACCATTAAGGTAAAGTCAACTATTTTAAGGGATACGATCCAGGCACCGGCGAAAGTCGATGACGCCAAACCGGTTGTAGCTCCTGCTATCCCAGACCTGTTTGAAAGCGCTACTAATGCCGCAAACGGTGTTAAGTTAAATCCCCGCGCAGTTTCATTTGTTCAGGATTATATGGAGGTGAATAGCAAAGAATTGCTTAAGATGAAAGATTGGGGACGACCCTATTTCAACATGATCGATGCTGTATTTACAAAGTACAACTTACCGGTGGAGTTAAAATATCTGGCGGTAATCGAATCCAAACTTAAAACTTCAGCTGTATCATGGGTTGGTGCTGTAGGACCCTGGCAGTTTATGCCTGTTACCGCACGAGAGTTAGGTTTAAAAGTTACCCGGAAAGTAGATGAAAGACGGGATTACTATAAAAGCACTCATGCCGCAGCAAAATACCTCCGGGATCTTTACAAAGAATTTGGAGATTGGTTATTAGTTATTGCCGCCTACAACGGTGGACCGGGCAATGTTAATAGTGCAATCAGAAAAAGTGGTGGCAGCAAGAACTTCTGGGCGATCCAGGGTTATCTGCCGAACGAAACCAGGAATCACGTCAAGAAGTTTATTGGTACCCATTATATCTTCGAAGGTCAGGGTGGAGTAACAACTCTTACTAAAAGTGAAACTGTTGAGCAGATTAGTGCTATTTCACAGTTGCTTTCCAATCGCAACCTCACAGCTGCTGAGCTGGAAAATGTAAAAACGGTTAAGGTTTCGGGCAAATATCATTCTCAGGTGATTTCAAAGGTGATCGTCATGGAAGTCGAAGAATTTCATCGGTACAATCCGAACTTCGATCGCGTGATGGCTACTGCAGAAAATAGTTATGAATTGAAGTTGCCTGCAGAAAAAATGGACCTCTTCACTGCTAACAAATACCAGATCTTAAATGAATCTGTTCAGTTGTTGTTGAGCGGTGGCACAGTTTCTGCAATGACTACTTCGATCTCAAGACCAAGTGCTAATCACAGAAAATAAAGACTTTTATTCATGTATGCTTATAAAAGGTATTGACTATCCAGTCAGTACCTTTTTTATTGCCTCTGCTTTAAGCAAGCACTCTTCATACTCACTGGCGGAGTTGCTTTGGAAGGTAATTGCTGAACCTGTTTGAAATGACAGGTAGCCGGTTCCGGCATTATACATCAAACTGCGGATAATGACATTGAAGTCGAAGTCTTCACCTGGTTCAACATAACCAAGTGCCCCCGAAAAGATCCCGCGCTTTGATCGCTCGTATTGTTCGATTAATTCCATGACACGAACCTTTGGTGCCCCTGTCATTGATCCCATTGGAAAAGTTGCTTTCACAATATCAACAAAATCGATAGCAGGATCAACCACACCCACGACAGTTGATATCATTTGATGAACTTGCGGAAAACTATAAATCCCAAATAGCTCGTCAACGTGGACGCTGCCTTCTTCACAAATTTTTGAAAGATCGTTCCTCACCAGGTCGACAACCATAACGTTCTCAGATCGCTCTTTTGCATTTGCCAACAACTCGTTCCGATTTTGTTCATCTTTTTGCGGATCGATATTACGGGGGGAGGTGCCCTTAATTGGTTGCGAATATATTCGGTTACCCGCTCTCTTTATATAGCGTTCGGGACTGGCACAAAGCAACCATTGATCATCGTTTCGGTAAAGTGCAGAAAAAGGATTCGGTGATGCTTTCATCAATGAACAATAAACAGCAACAGGATCAAGGGATAGCTGCTCAATAAAAAATTCCTGGCAAAAATTTATTTCGTAACAGTCGCCGCGAAGAATGTGTTGCTTTAACATTTCAACGCTGGCAATATATTCATCTCTCGAAAATCGGCTTTGAATGGAAGCATTCACACTTTTGAATTGAAACTGCTCCGCGCATGAGTTGATTTCATCAAAAATCCTATTGGGATCCTGTTCCAAAATACCAATAGAGAGCTTTGTGTTTGATAGCCTTAATATCACCTGCGGAACGAAGAAAAACAGGTTCTGGAAATCTAATTCACTCGCTCGTTCCGATTGAAGCCCTTCGATTTCATTTTTTAATTCGTATGAAAGGTGTCCGAATTTCCAATCATCATGAAGAGAATTGAATTGTTTCAACTCATCTAACGATGCTGATTGATGGGTCGCATGTTGCACACCAGCACCAACGAGGCATTCGGTGTCAGAAAAAAATTGAGGATAGCCCTGGTTATCCAAAAAACTAAAAATGTTGAACCGGTTAACCCAATTCAACATTTTTAATTTTGTTTGCTGGAGATCAGCTATTTCAAATGTGGTAAATGTTCGATTCAATTGTTAAGAATGAACTAGCAGATTTTAGTAGTCGTCGTCTTCCTCATCAAATCCGCTGTCGTTGAAAAGATCCATGTCCTTGAACTCCTCGTCCACGCCGAGTTCTTCTTCCTCCTTGCCTTTCTTCGCCCCAGTGCCACCACCTGCAGGTTTTTTCACTTTTGATTTGGGAAGATCGAACTCTTCAAAATCGGGATCCCATGTTTCTTCTTCTTCTGGTTTATCCCACTCATCTACTTCATCCTCTCCAACTGCCGCATCATCATCATCATCTTCTTCACCTTTCTTTTTAGATGTTGGCTTTGCCGCTTTGGTTGCTGTAGAAGTTTCTTCTTCATCAATGTCCTCATCATCCTCATCGTCCTCCATTTGTTTCTTGGATTTTGGAGAGGCTTTCTTAGGAGTTTCTTTTGGTGTTTTGGGTTCAGACTGATTCTCAGTTTTTCCCTTTACAGATTTTGCCATGTTCCGGTAAGATTATGCTGTAAATTTCTTCTTAGTTTTTAATTAGCCAAACTTTTTTTTGACTTTTTTTCTAGCGCAATGTTGAACAATTTAATCTATTTCAATTAATTGATCGCGTCCGGGGCCATTTGATATCCACGAAACTTTTACCCCAAGGTATTCGTTGATAAAAGCCATATATTCCTGCGCGGCGCCGGGTAAATCCTTTGGCAATTTTAATCCTGTAATGTCGGTGTTCCAACCCTTAAAGGTTTTTAATTCTGGTTCGATCGTAACCCGGGACATTTGAAATGGAATCTCCTTTGTAGACTTTCCATTGATCTTATAAGATGTACAAACCTGTAATTCTTCGAATGCATCGAGAACGTCAGCCTTGGTCATGACGATTTTGGTAACTCCGTTTATCATGCAGGCAAAATTCAATGCAACGAGATCGATCCAACCACAACGACGCGGTCTTCCTGTTGTTGCTCCAAATTCATTTCCAATTTTCCGAAGCTCCTCCCCTGTCTGGTCGTTTAGCTCGGTCGGGAAGGGACCACTGCCCACGCGGGTGCAATAAGCTTTGGTAACACCAATCACATCACGAATTTTTTGTGGCGCAACTCCCAGCCCTGTACAAACGCCCGCCGAAATTGTATTCGACGAAGTAACAAATGGGAATGTTCCAAAATCAACATCTAACATACTTCCCTGAGCGCCTTCGGCCAATACTTTCATCCCGCTTTTGATTTTATCATTCAGGATGTATTCTCCGTTCACGATCTTAAATTGTTTTAAGTACTCGTTCGCTTCAAATAATTCCTCTTC